>JAGVCY010000186.1 GCA_020058965.1 Candidatus Omnitrophota bacterium
CGTCGCGGGCGATATAAGACGGCGTATTTGGCGATCCGTCAAATAGAGGATCTTAGGCATAAAACTTTTGGGTGATCGGCATCCTGCGGTCGCGGCCAAAGGCCTTGGATGTGATTTTGGGGCCTGGAGGCGCTTGGCGGCGCTTGTATTCATTTTGGACGACGCGCCGAACCGTATCGATCACTTGATTCCGATTAAAGCCCTCCCGTAGAATGGCGGACTCCGGGCTGTCCTGCTCGATGAACCGTTCAAGAATTCGATCGAGCACGGCGTAAGGAGGTAGTGTGTCCTGGTCTTTTTGGTCGGGCCGAAGTTCGGCGGTTGGTGCCCGACGGATCACGGAAGCTGGAATCACCTCGCGACCCGCCTGTCGGTTGATCAACCGCGCCACGCGGTACACCCAGGTCTTGGTCAAATCTTTGATGGGCGCAAATCCGCCCGCCATGTCACCATAAAGCGTGCAGTAGCCGGTCGCAAATTCACTTTTATTGCCGGTGGCTAGCAGCAAAAAACCCAATTTATTTGAAAGCGCCATCATGATCGTGCCGCGGATGCGGGCTTGAAGATTTTCTTCCGTCGTGTCGACGGAGCGGCCCGCAAATATCGGCTGCAGCAAGGATAAATAATTTGAATGAAGCTCGGCAATGGGCAGCTCATGAATCCGAATTCCCATGACGCGGGCCTGGTGAAGCGCGTCATGTAGCGTATGTCGGCCCGTGACAGAAGAAGGAAGCGTGACGCCCATGACCCGGTCTTTGCCCAGCGCCCGAACCGCTAATGCGGCCACTAACGCCGAATCAATGCCGCCGGACATGGCAATTCCCACCGATTTAAAACCGTTTTTATTCACATAATCCCTGAGCCCCAATTCAACCGCCAAAAGAACATCTTTGGCCTGATCGGTTTTATCACCGCTGTCCACGGGACTTTTTTTAACTTTCATTCCGCGAACGGATGAGTTTCCGCCGAATCGAGCATTCGGAACATCCAGCACGAAACGGTCTTCTGAAAATGCCTTAGCCTCCGCGAGCACTTCACCGCCGGGCGCCATCACGACGCTGCGCCCGTCAAAAACGAGCTCATCCTGACCCCCGACCAGATTCACGTAGACGACGAAAGCGCCGGATGTGCGCGCCGCGGCTTTGATGACTTTGAGGCGTGCCGCGTGTTTATCCCGCTCGTAGGGCGATGCGGAAAGATTGATCAAGATATGCGGACGAGCAGGCGCCAAAGCCTTAAAATAATTATTCTCCGTATCCCAAATATCCTCACAAATGCTCAATCCGATGGGAGCGCAGTCCGCATCCCCCGCGTCCGATGCCGTCCGGATCAATTGTAGAGATTCACCGGAAACAAAATGCCGCTGCTCGTCAAATACCCCGTAATTCGGAAGAGCCATTTTTCGGTAGGAGCCGCGGATCCGCCCGGACTGCAGCACTGCGGCCGAATTGGCAATACGGTCGGCGCCTATGGATTCCGGGTAGCCGCATATAAGCGCCGTGCCGGCCATGGAGGCCGCCAATCGTTTGAGATATCTTTGGACGGAGGCCATAAAATCCGGTTTGTGCAGAAGGTCTTCTGGCGGATAGCCGCTCAGTGCAAGTTCGGGCGTGACGGCAATATCGGCGCCGGCTTTTTGAGCCCAGATGTAGTGAGATCGGATTTTTTTAAAATTGCCGGCAAGATCGCCGACGGTTGGATTGAGTTGAAGAATTGCGATGCGGGTGAACGATTTAAGAGAAGGACGAGGCGGCACAAATACCCCGGCGACTACCGGTCGGAACGGGCCTGGATGAGGTTCATGAATTCCATCCGCGTGCCGCGATCGGAGCGGAATGAACCCAGCAGCGAGCTGGTGGTGCACGTGGCGCGCTGTTTTTCGACTCCGCGCATTGCCATGCAGAGGTGCTGCGCTTCTACGACCACTCCGACTCCATGCGGTTTGAGGGCGCTCATCAGGCATTCGGCGATCTGAGTGGTGAGGCGCTCCTGAACCTGCAGACGCCGCATAAAAATATTTACGATTCGGGGAATTTTGCTGAGCCCAATGATTTTTCCATTGGGAATATAGGCAACGTGGCACTTTCCGTAAAACGGGAGCATGTGATGCTCGCAGAGACTAAAAAGATCAATGTCTTTTACGACGACCATCTCATCGTAGGATTCATGAAAAATAGCGCGGTTCATGATCTGCTCAACCGACATGTCATAGCCGCTGGTCAGGTACCGCAGCGACGCGGCAACTCGCTTGGGGGTTTTGATCAAGCCTTCGCGCTTCGGGTTTTCGCCCAGCTCAGCCAGGATTGAATGAGCATATCCGACAATTTTATCCGGAGTGTCGGAAGCGGATGATAGGCGCTTGTTTTTTTTCATTTTGACTCATTCGCTACGATTGTGGATAAAAAAATAACCGGGTGGGAATCCCCACCCGGTTATTTAAGACCTCGACAGAGATTACTTGAGAGTCGGCTCTGCGGGAGTGATCAACGATGCCTTTTTGGGGATCCAAAAAGTGATCAGATCGATCGCGCCGGCGCCAAAGCGATGGATCGCATTGCGGGTGCCGATCACGGTTCCAGCGGCCACACCAACGCTCTGATCCAGCGGATCATTGGCCTTGGCTTTGCCGGCTTCTTTGCCTGACGCGTCCATAACTTCGGTCCATGCCCAGTTCGTGTTGTGGGCACCGCGCTTGACTGTCTCCACGCGCTCGTCACCCGTGTTCTGCTCGATGGCAAACACAGGAGCGGCGACGGCGACGGCAAAGCCGGCAACCATAACTGCGGCAAAAAACTTCTTCATTCTCGGTATCCCCCTATTTCGGTTAGTTAAGAGTTGTAGCTCAACTCGTTGATTACTGTACCACGGTCTTGATGAACACACAAGCAGAAAATGACAAAACTTATCAGGCGTAGGGTTTATCGGTAATTAATGAACTGTAGATCTAAGCCAAAGTTTTGAGCCTTGACGACTTGAATAACGGCCTGGAGATCGTCGATCTTCCCCGCCTGAACCCGAACCTGCTCCTCTTGAATGAGCGCTTGAACCTTCATCTTACCGGCCTTGATAGCTTTAACAATTTCCTTGGCTTTATCGGAGGCGATCCCCTGTTTGATGGTCAGCACTTGGCGCACGGTGCCGCCGGTTGCTTTTTCGACTTCCGCTTCTTCAATAGATTTGAGGGAAACCTGACGCTTGGCAAATTTGATGTCCAGAATATCCCGCAGGGACTTCAGGCGCATTTCGTTCTCGGTTTTGAGCGTGATCTTTTTTTCTTGAAGATCCCATTCGATCAGGCTGTTTGACCCTTTGAAGTCAAAGCGAGTCGCGACTTCTTTTCGGGACTGCTCAACCGCGTTGGTCACTTCTTGAAGGTCGACTTGAGAAACGATATCGAACGAATGGTCTTTGGACATCGACTACCGAACCCCGAGCAGTTCTTTAAGTGTCGGGCCGATCAGACTCGGGTTGTGAATGGTGCGGATGCCGTTGGCCGCGAGAACACGGTACTTTTCTTCCGCGGTGCCGGAGGATCCGGAAATGATCGCGCCCGCATGTCCCATCCGCTTGCCTTTGGGTGCGGTCGCGCCCGCGATGAAGGCGGCTACCGGCTTCTTGATATTGGCCTTCACGTAGGCAGCGGCCTCTTCTTCCTGACTACCGCCGATTTCTCCCAGCATGAGTATCGCTTTAGTTTCAGGATCGTCCTTAAACAGTGTCAAAAGATCAATAAAGGAGGATCCAATCACTGGGTCGCCGCCAATGCCTATGCAGGTCGTCTGTCCTAATCCGGCTTGGGTGAGTTGCCAAACCGCTTCGTAGGTCAGCGTACCGCTGCGGGAGATAACACCGACAACGCCTTTTTTATGAATGTAACCAGGCATGATTCCAATCTTGCATTCCTCAGAAGTGATAATTCCGGGGCAATTCGGCCCGATGATGCGGCTTCCCCGTTCGGCCGCGTACTTTTTGGCGCGGATCATGTCGATGGTGGGAATTCCTTCGGTGATGACAACGATCAGGGGAATGCGGGCGTCCGCAGCCTCTTTGATGGCGGCTAAGCAAAATGGCGCGGGCACATAGACCATGGTCGCGTCGGCGCCCTGGGCGGTCTTGGCTTCGGCAACGGTGTTGTAGACCGGAATTCCGCCGACATCGGTTCCGCCTTTTTTGGGCGTGACACCCGCAACAAGCTTGGTTCCGTACTGGAGACATTGCAACGCATGAAAGCTGCCTGCCTTACCAGTGATTCCCTGACAAATAACGCGCGTGTTTTTGTTGATTAAAATTGACATGTTAGTCCTTACGCTGTGCTTTTGGCCAGGCGAACGGCCGTTTGCGCGGCCGCCGTGATGCTGGTTTCGACATGAAATTTAAGGCCGGAAGTATTGAGAATCGCGCGGCCCGCTTCAACATTGGTGCCTTCGAGGCGGACCACGAGAGGGATCTTGACCCCGATTTTACGGGAGGCGTCCACGAGGGCCTGGGCGATGATGTCACATTTCATGATGCCCCCAAAAATATTCACCATAATGGCTTTGACTTCCGGGTCTTCCAGCATGATGCTGAACCCTTCCGCAACCGCTTCCTGAGTCGCCCCGCCGCCGACATCC
>JAGVCY010000106.1 GCA_020058965.1 Candidatus Omnitrophota bacterium
CAAAGTATCGATGTACGTTTGCGGCCCCACCGTGTACGACGACCCGCATCTGGGCCATCTGCGTTCGGCCTTTGCTTTTGAGATCATCCCCCGCGTGCTCAAGTTAGAATTCGATCCACCCGCGGATCCCCAAAATCCCAACCGCAAATCCAATGTCACCTTTGTCCGCAACGTGACCGATATTGACGACAAGATCATTCAGCGCGCGGCCGATCGAGGCGCGTCCTGGGAGACCATCGCCAAAACCTATTACGAGGCTTACCGCAGGGACACCGACCGGCTCGGGGTTGAGCCGCCCACCGTCGAGCCCCGCGCGACGGAAAACCTTGAAGGAATGTTCGCCATCATTCGCGACCTGGAAAAATCCGGGATGGCGTACGCGTCGGCCGGCAGTGTTTATTTTGCGGTCCGAAAGTTCGCGGCCTACGGGCAATTGAGCCATCAAAAAGTGGACGAAATGCTGGCCAATTGGCGCGGCGAGCCGGGTGACGGCAAGTCCGACGGATTGGACTTCGCGCTCTGGAAGCGTTCCAAGGAAGGGGAGCCCTCCTGGGAGTCGCCCTGGGGACCCGGGCGTCCGGGATGGCATATTGAGTGCTCGGCGATGAGTGCGCGGTTCTGCGGCAAGGAGTTCGACATTCACGGCGGCGGCAAGGACCTTGTTTTTCCCCATCATGAGAACGAGCGCGCTCAATCCATCGCTGCCTTCGGCGGGCGATTCGCGCGGACGTGGATCCATCACGGACTCGTGACGATCGATGGTCACAAAATGTCCAAATCGAGCAGCAACTTTTTGACCCTGAACGCATTTTTGGAAAAATGTCCGGGCGGCATCGATATCTTGAAACTATTCTTTTTGCAGAGCCACTACACGCAGGACGTAGACTTCACCTGGGAAAAAATGTCGGCCCTGCACGAGGCCTATCGGTCGCTCGCGGACTTTATCGAGAAGGCGGGCGCGCAACGGCCACAGGGGGCCTATGGCGACGATTCCGGCGCCTTCTTTGGCGCTCTTAAAAACGATTTCAACACACCCGAAGCGGTCGCCAATCTGTTCATACTTTTAAAAACCGGGAACATCGCGCTGGCGGCCGGCCGGGCCGGGGAAGCTCGGGCTTGCGCGAATGCCATTTGGTCGCGTGGGCATTTTTTGGGATTATTTGAATCGCTTCAGACGGGTGTGGCAGTGCCGGAATTGGACCGAATCCTTGAAATTCGGAAGCGCGCCCGGGAGACAAAAAAATATGCCGCGGCTGACCAGATCCGAACCGATTTGGAAAAATTAAATTTAAAAGTCGAGGACCACAAATCGGGATCCCGCATCGTCGGGCTTGCTGATGCCGATCTTCTCAAACTACGATCCGAATTGCGCGACATCGCCGTCCGTGCCGAGGGTTTTTTAAAGTGAAAAAGCGTAAAGGGCGATTTATCGTTTTTGAAGGCATTGAAGGTTCGGGCAAGTCGACGCATGTAAAATTACTGGCGGAGCGGCTTATGCGGCAGGGGCATTCGGTGCTGGTGACGCGGGAGCCGGGCGGGACCAAATTTGGCACGCAGATCCGAGAAATTCTTTTGAACGGTAAGGAAGATTTGAGGCCCGAGACCGAGACGCTTTTGTACATGGCCAGCCGATCCGAGTTGGTCGAGCGCGTCATTTTGCCGGCGTTGAATCAGGGTAAAATCGTTTTGTCCGACCGATGGTTGGACGCGACGCTGGCCTATCAGGGCTATGGCTCGGGCGTCGATCTCAAATGGATACGGCAGATGGCGGCTCGGGTCGTCCGAGGCGTGGAGCCCGACGCGACGATTTATCTGACCTTGTCAGCCGCCGAAGGGCTGAAACGCGCCAAAAAGCGCGGAGCGCTCGACCGCATCGAATCTCGCGCGCTTGCCTTCCATCGGCGGGTCGAAACCGGGTATCGTCAACTCGCCCGCAGCGGCCGCAAGTCGCATGTCGTACCGTCCCAAACCATTCAAAGAACTCATGAAGCCGTCTGCCGCATCATCGACAATCTTATTTGACGTGATCCGAGGCCATTCCCGCCAGATCGCGCAGCTGCGGGCGGCGGCCGAGAGCGGGCGCTTGCCGCATGCGCTTTTGTTCGCGGGCCCGCACGGAGTGGGAAAACGCCAGATCGCCCTCGCCCTATCTCAATCCATTGTGTGCGCATCGGCGGATCGGCGGCCCTGCGGAACGTGCGCGGCTTGCGTGAAGATGGCCCGCGGTTCGCATCCGGATTTGCTCTTTGTCGCCACCGACCCCGAACTCAGCACCACCGGAAAAATATTGATCGAACAGGTTCAGGATCTTTGCAAACAAGTGTCGCTGAAGCCCGGTGAATCGACCGCCCGACCCGTCATCATCGAAGACGCCGACGCGATGACCGGTGACGCGCAAAACGCTTTTTTAAAGGCGCTGGAGGAGCCGCCCGGCCCCACACACTTTTTCTTGATCAGCGCGGATCCGGACGGGCTTTTGCCGACGATCCGCTCCCGGTGCCAGGTCGTGAATTTTGGTTCCTTAAGCTTTGCGGACACGGAAAATATTTTATTGACTCAGGACGATTTTTCGCCGAAGGAAGCGTCGGACTACGCGCGGCTTTCGCAAGGGAGCGTGGAGGAAGCGCTTCAGCTCAAGGACGGGGGATACCGGGAGGTGGTTGATCAAGCGTTCGCGCTGGCGCGGCTCTCGCGCGAGAACCGGCCCCTTGAGTGGCCGGTCATCGGAACCAAGCGCGACGAGCTTTTGTTTTTGGCGGACGCGCTGATGCGGGTGTACCGTGACGCCCTGGTGCTGTTGACCACCGGCCAGCCCGCGCGACTCTTTTTTGCCGATCGCGCGGCCGAACTACAGACCCTCACCCGCGGCATGAGCGTTGACCAAGCCGAAGATATTCTTGAAAAAATCGTCGAGGGCCGCGAGCGCCTCCTCTCCAATATCAGCCCCCGCCTGGTGGGCGCCCGCCTCCTTCTCGACCTCGGCCTCAAGCTATTCTGATATCATAGGCGCTTCAAAATAAGGAAGTTAGGATGAAAAAATATTATTTGACGACACCGCTGTATTACGTGAATGCCCGGCCGCATATCGGACACTCGTACACGACCGTTGCCGCGGACGCGCTGGCCCGGCTCAAGCGGATGCTGGGGTATGAAGTGCTTTTTTTGACCGGCACGGACGAGCACGGACAGAAGATCGAACGGGCGAGCAAGGAAGCGGGAAAGACGCCGCTCGCGTTCGCGGACGAGCTTTCGGCGGAGTTCAAGAAGCTCTGGGAAGTGCTGGGAATTTCGTACGACGATTTCATCCGCACCACCGAGAAACGGCACACGGACGCGGTCAAGCACGTGTGGATCGCGATGGAAAAAGCGGGGCAGATCCACCGGCAGAAGTACGAGGGCTGGTACTGCACGCCGTGCGAGGCGTTTTGGCCGGCGCGTGAGATCGGGCATGACGACGCCAAGCCCAAGGTCTGCCCTCAGTGCAACCGGGGCCTGGAGGAGATACAGGAAGATAATTATTTTTTTGCGCTCGCGAAACATCAGGATTGGCTCATTCAATACATTGAAGCCCATCCGGGTTTTATTCTGCCCGAATCGCGCCGGAACGAAACGCTTGGGTTTTTAAAGAACAACACGCTCAACGATCTGTGTATTTCCCGGCCCAAGTCGCGACTGTCGTGGGGAATCGAGGTGCCGATCTCGGCGGATCACGTGACCTATGTGTGGTTTGACGCGCTGATCAATTACATCTCGGCGCTCGGGTACCCGGCGACCGGCGGGCGGATGCAGCGCTTTTGGCCGGCGGATGTGCATTTGATCGGTAAGGACATTTTGAGGCCGCACACGGTGTATTGGCCCATCATGCTGCACGCGCTCGGGCTTGAGCCGCCCAAAATGGTTTTTGCCCACGGGTGGTGGATGGTCGATCAGGCCAAGATGTCCAAGTCGCTCGGCAATGTCGTGAACCCGGTGGATGTGGTGAAGGAGTATGGCATCGACGCGTACCGGTATTTTTTGCTGCGGGAAGTTCCCTTTGGTTCGGATGGGACTTACAGCGATGCCGCGATCACGCTTCGCTACAATGTCGATCTTGCCAACGATTTGGGAAATCTGACGCATCGCACGCTGTCGATGATGGAAAAATATTATGGCGGAGTGATCGCGCCGGACGGAGCGGCCGACGCCGATCACGCTCTGCGCAAGGCCGCGGAAGCACTGCCGCAAACGCTTGAGGCCGCGTGCGACCGGATGATGTTTCATGAAGCGCTGGCCGAAATCTGGACGGTGATCACGCTCGCCAACCGCTACATCGACGACTCGGCTCCCTGGGCGCTGAAGAAACAGGGGAAAGACGCCGAGTTGATGCGGGTGATGTCGTCACTGTGCGAGGCGCTTCGAGTGATCGCTCAGGCCGTCTGGCCGTTCATGCCGGCATCGGCCGCGAAGATCTGGCATCAGCTCGGGCTCGAAGAGCCGGATTTGGTGTCGCCGAGTTTTGCCAAAGTGCGCTGGAATTATTTCCGCCAACCGACACTCGTGCGCAAGGGCGATCCGGTTTTTCCCCGCAGAGAAACTATTTTAAAATGATTCTAAATCGGAGGATTGAATGAAAATTCTGACGAGGCTTATTTTTTCAGTTACTGCAGTAGTCACATTGCCTTTTTTAGTGTTAGGCGCGCTGACAATGTTAAATAAACGGTTTTATGTAGACTTAAATCACATGTCTGCAAGCGAGCAACAGGCCATCGTTTTTAGCGTGCTGGTAACTTTCATATTCTTTCTAATATATTTTTTAGGATCTATCGGAATTATATTTTTTAGAAAATGGGCTAGAATCGTAATAATTATTCACCCACTAATTGTAGTAGTGATCGGATGGGCTTCTCCATTTCTAAGTTTTCCTCAAACAGCAAATCAATTAAATTTCAATACAAGTCATAAGATAGTCGTGACATTTTTGGCATTGTGTCTAGCCTTATCTGTTTATTTGCTATTGCCTAAAACTAAAAAACTATTCACATATTGAAATCTCGAGTGTATTTGGATTACAACGCATCGACGCCGGTTTGTCCCGAGGCGCTGCGCGCCTTCGCGGAGGCGTCGGTGTTTTGCGGAAATCCTTCCAGCGTTCATCGCGACGGTCAGGACGCGCGGCATCGGCTGGACCAGGCCCGCGAGGGGCTGGCGATGATGTGGAAAGTGGCCCCGCAAGATCTAATTTTTACTTCCGGCGCGACCGAGGCGAACAATCTGGCTGTTAAGGGTATCGCTCGGGAGCGGGCAAAAGCAGGTAAGCGCCATCTTTTGATCGGAGCGGCGGAGCACCCGTCGGTGATGGACGCGGCTTTGGTTTTGCGCGCCGATGGTTTTGAAATTGAACTCTTGCCGCTCAATTCCGACGGGCAGGTGCTCGCGGCGGAGCTGGCCGCGCGCATCCGGCCCGAAACAGCGCTCGTAGCGATCATGGCCGCGAACAATGAGACCGGCGTGATCCAGCCGCTGACTGAGATTTCTCAAATCTGCGCGGACCGCGGCGTTCCGCTTCATGTGGATTGGGTTCAGGGGCTGGGAAAATTGCCGGTGGATCTGAAGGGCTGCGCCTCCGCGTCGTTCAGCGCGCATAAAGTGTACGGTCCCAAAGGGATCGGTGTTTTGTTTTTGACGCGGCGGACGCGGTTGGCCGCGCTCACACACGGGGGTCCTCAAGAAAATAATCTTCGGGCGGGAACCGAAAGCCCTGAGTTGGCTGCCGCGATGCTCGCCGCCGTCCGCGTGGCGGAGGACCGTCGCGCGGCCGACTCCTCGCGATACCAAAAATTAAAGCAAATATTTTTAGCGGAGCTGAAGGCGCGCGCGGCCGATTGGTCGTTGAACGG
>JAGVCY010000154.1 GCA_020058965.1 Candidatus Omnitrophota bacterium
AGCGCGCTCGCCGCGGAAGCGGATGTTCGGCGGATCGCGCCGACGGATCTGCGGCAGATGCGCCAGCTGCGGAAAGTTCTGAAGCTCGAGTCCCGCGTGGACGCCGCGCGCGCGGCGGAGGAATTGGATCGGGTGTCGGCGGCGTGGACGCCGGAAGATCGTGAAGAAGCGAGGCGGATTTTTGGCGCAGGCGCAGGAACCGGCAAAGGCGGCGGCAGAAGCGGGATCGCCAAAACAACAGGCGATTCGAGCGCCGAGATGGCGGCGAGGGGATTGTGGTTGCAGTCGCGGTTGCAATCGCGGCTCAGGGACCGGATGAAGCGATCCACTCACGCGCCCAACCTGGAATTTTATTGCCGGTATCTCAATAGTTTAAATAAGCTCAAGCCGCAGGAGCTTCTCGATCAGGCGGCACGGACGGAGGAATTGCTTCTCGAGAGTCTGGCGGACACGAGCGACGCGCGAGCACTTTTGGATGCCATCCGAGCCGAACGGTTTTATGGCAAGTTGTACAACTTTTTTCTCACGCCGGAAGAGATCGGTCACTATCGGCAGAATTCTCAAGCTTATGACATGGAGCGCGTGCTCGGGTTTTTGAACCGCGAAGTCATGGAAGCCGGCGGGCACGCGGAGCGGGCGCTTTTTTTGGAACCGGCGGAGCGCGCGGCGTTCCCGAAGGCGGTGGAATTTTATGAGCTCGCCCAAAAAAGGGATGAGGCCTTTGTCCGCGGTGTTCTCAAAACTCTGGGCGAGCCGGCAGGAAAACCCGGCGAGTCCGTTAAAGCCGCGCTCATCACCGGAGGTTTTCACACGCCGCATCTGGAAGCCCTGCTCCAAAAGAATAATATTTCCTATGCCGTCATCACCCCCCGCGTCTACGAAGAAACCGACCAAGCCCGCTACGAAAAAATCCTGTTCCGTCCGACCACGGCCTCCGTATCCACGATGATGCCCCCGGCTCTCCGCAACACCCAAATCCTCTTTGCTCTGGGCGCCCGTCTCGGCGCCTCCGAACCCGATATCCGCTCCGCTATGACCGTTTCCGGTTTTGTTGATACAAAAAGGAACAGGTCAGAATCCTCCGGCGCGAGGATGGCGGAAGAAGGGAATAAGTTTTTTGAGAATGCTTTTAGGCTTTTCCATGCGGCGGATGTTTTGAGCCAAGCTCCTGATGGTGTAAAAGTATTTACGATTGGTTCCGCGGACGGGAAATTAACTGAAGCTAAAAAATTTGATCTGATTGAGGACCCATCCGGGAAGCAATGGTTTTTTGCGCGCGCAGGTGACACGCTTATCGTTCAACACGACGCCGAAGTGGAAGTGGAGCTGGCGTCTCTCGGACAATACGAATGCGTGAATATTTCTTTTTTCGCCAAATCCGGCGATCAATTCGTCGTGGGGGTGTCCCACATTTCGCCATTTGATTCCGATACCGCTTATAAGAAATTCCAGGCCCTGCTGCGATGCTTCCAGGATAATCCGGAGTGGACGGAAATCGAAATATTTCTGGGGGTCGGTCCGGGCCAATCGGGCAAGGGTTTGAGCGCATTTCCTTCGGATGTTTCGGTTGCCGACTTGAAGGCGATGGCTGAAGGGGCTGGGATTGGCTGGAGAGAAGCTTGGGTGAAGGAAAGCGGATGGGAAGGCTTGGATGTCAGCCTAAGTAAGACGAGTCTGTTGATGAGAGCGCATCAAAACTTAGGACGGATTCCTTCGTTAATGGCTTTACGGGGTCAAGCAGACGAAGGCTTTATCTATCGGCATTCAGAAGAGCCTTGGGGTCGCGCGTCCAATCGCACTCATGCAGAAGCAAGCAGGTCGATTAACCCTGCCGGAGCGCGGTTGGCGGAGACGGGTAGAGGCGGTTGGAAAGCGGGCTTGTTGGCGGTTGGAATTCTCGGTCTGGTCGCGGCGAATCACATGGCATCGTCGTGGGTGATGGATCGTTCGACGGGTATCATCATCGGTGTCGACCGGGAAGAGGAGATCGCCGATGCCCGTCGCATCTTCGGCGATATCTGGAACGGAAAGACCGTGCGGTACGAAACGGAAGCGTCATTTGCCAAAAAATCCGACGACCCGAAATATCTCGACGCGGTCGGGCAGGCCGGATCAATCTTTGTGAACGTCATCCATTACCGTCCGACGTCTGCGTTGTGGGCCCGCATGATCATCGTCGTATTCTCACTGATGAGCTTCGTGTGGTCCGTGCGTAACCTTGTGAACTTCCAAAGTGCGCGTTTTTTAAGCGCCCACGCGGCAATCTCGGTATCATTGTTTGTCGCCGCAGGCGCCATGCAGGCCGTCGATTTCATCAAGTATCAAGGTGCGCACGATTATCTAAGCGGGTTTTCGCCGGGCGATCTGTTCGTGATCGGAGCCGTCCTTAGCGTTTTGGTGGGACTGGGTCGCTGGGCGGTCCGCAAAATCTTGGCCGCGAGGCTGGCGGGGGAGAAAAATAGCGATGGGTTTTGGATTGCGCTGAATAGCGTTGGTTTTTTGCTATTTGTGACCTTTTTCGGGCCGATGAGTTTGACCCCTTTTTTACAAGGGCCGTTGTATTTGGCGATGTATTTGACGGCGGCGGCGATCATTAGTTTTAGTTTTCTTGGATTTTTTGTCGGAGTTCCCTGGTTTGAAGCGGAACCGCGTGATCTGCGCACGGCCGGACGGTTGAAGGCCGAATTGGCGTCTCAAGCCCAAGAACTGAACGACCTTGATCTGCTCTCAGCGCTGCAAATATCGGGCGTGAGAATCGTCGGCGGATTTGCGGCTATGAGGCAGGTGCTCCTTAGAGGCAGGGAGCACGGAGACATTTTGATACCGTCGATGCTGGTTCGGATACCGTGGTTTCACCCCGCCGCAAAATATCTGATGGTTCGTCGAGCGTTGGGGAATTTATTTGATGAGCGTCGAGCCCTGCTGGAACGCCAACGGATCCTTCCCGCCCGCGGTTTCTTCGGCTTTAGGAGCGATCTGATCGCCTACTTGTTCTGGGTTTTCTATTCGGACTACGAGACTCTCAAAAGAGCTCGTTACTACCCGGAGATAACGCCTTTTCTTATAGCCCACCCGGCTATTTTTGGTCGAGTTCATGCGCTAGTCCTGGGATCTTTAAGCCTTGCTTCTATTGCCCCCGCCTCCAACCTCAAGGCATATTTTGATTTTATGATCCGGAAAAGGGATATCGGACCCGGTCGCGTTGGGACAAAAGGAGATGGGTTAGGCGACTCGGCGGGAGCGAGGATGGCGGAGGCGGATCGAGCGGGGGAAAGGGGCGGTCGGGACGCAGGAGGTGTTGTGAGATGGCTCGCTCGGGCGCTGGAGATGCGTCCGGAGGAAATGGATGATCGCTTCTCGCAGGCCGATCCGGATGAAATGGCCGATCGCCTGATCCGGCGATTGGAACAATTTCCGGACGAAATTGCAATCGCGATGGCCTTCATTCGGACGCGCCAACCGGCGAATGCGGTCGGTCAGATTGTCACGGCCCCCACGACCGCTGAAGCGGTGAAGATCGCGACGGCCAATAAGCTGAGGCAAAGACTCAGCGGAATGAGCCGGAGAGCTTTTGTGCAGATTTTGATCGCGCTTGCTTCAATCCTGGGTATTAAAATTTTTCCCGCTTTAAAATCCTCGACCGCTTCGCCATGGGATCCGGAGGCCGACTTATGGGACTTTTATCGGCGTATTCGGGGAGGGTTTTTTGCCGGAGGGCATCTTCCGGAGCCGCTTGGAAAATATATCGAGTCCATGCCTTCAACTCGTGCGCTAGTGGCACGAGCGGAACACCCGTGGTATTACACGGGACCCGATCAAGAGGCCCCTAGCTTCAGTCATGGAGGGGGCTCGTTTTGGTTTCGGATCTACCTCCGCGCGGTAGAGCCCGTTATCGAGGACATGGTCAGAGATCCGCAGCAACGCCATCGGCTCGTTCCTAAAAGTCAAATGCTTCACATCGTTCGGATGATCATGCATCCCGAAGATACATCGCCTTTGATGCAGCGGTTACGGGGTCCCTTGGATGCCGCTATCCATGAAGCGGGCCTTCTGGTTGAGGGCCGTTTAGCGCAGTTCAGAGCTTTTGTCGACGGTCTTTCTTCCGAGCAAAGGCGGACCATGGAGGAATTGGCTGAGCAGACCAGGATAAGCGATACGGCGCGTACCGGAAGGTACTTGAAAGATTCGCGGGCGACAGATGATGCCGCCCTCGATCAACTTCAATTGTTGAGATGGCAGGACGACGGAGGCTCTGACCTCGGAGGACGATCGAATGGGATTCACTTGACTTCCTCCATGGCTGCGCGGTTGGCCAAGGAGGATTCGGAGCCGGTGTTTGTTTGGAAAAATCCTGATCCGAGGCCGAATTCCACATTTTTGAGCCCGGTGTTGATGGCGAAGGCGGAAGAAGTTGTTCCGCAGTATGCGGTGCGGACCCCGTTGTTTTACGCGCGGCGTTTGAGCGAGCTGATCGGCAAGCGTGTCTACGTCAAGGACGAATCGGGCCAGCGGGGTGGGTCGTTTAAGGCGCGCGGCGTCTACTTTGAGGCTTATCAGGCGGTGGAAGCGTTGGTCGAAGGGGGTGCGACCGGCCGTGAGATCCTGAAGCGTGGATTTGCCATCGTTACGCAGTCGACAGGCAATCATGGCGCGGCTTTGATCGATGCTGCGTCGGGCGTGATCGATTATTTTTCAAAAAAATATCCCGATGATCTCGAACTTATAACGGCTTTGAAAAAAATTGAGCCGATCATTTATACCTATCGGGCCGGTATTCCAGCTGAAAAACACGGGGCCATGACACTTGCCCTCGCTCACTACCGCGCTAAGGTGGGCGCCGCGAACCAGGGAGCCATCAACGATCAGAATGACGATTATGGTCAAGCGCGGTCCGCGCGCGAAGCGTTTATCGAGTCCGAAGGGGACCAGGCGCTTTATATGGCGCACGGCGGACCCGACATCATGGCCGGCCACGGGACCGATGGCGGGGAGGTTGCCGATCAACTGAAGCGGGAAGCGGGACTCATGCCGGAAGAAAAAGTCGCCTTCGTGGTGCTCGTTGGCGCGGGCGGGCCAGTCGGAATGCTGGCGTCGTTCGAAGCGCATCGGCCTGGTTCGCTCGGTGTCGTTGTCCAATCGAACCGCTGGGATGCCTTTGTCCGTAGTCTGATTTCGGGAAAAATTGAAACCAACCGACCCGGCCGGCCGGGTGAGATCTTCGCCGAAAACGGCGCCGCCGTCGATCAACCGGAACCGATCGCGCTCCAAGCCGCCCGCGACTATGTTCACGAAGCGATTTCGCTTCCTTATCCTTCCCCGGATCATCCGGCCGTCCTCGCGCTCGAAGCTGATCTGAGAGAATCCGGATCGGCCTTCAACTCCGGCGGTACCACCGATCTCGCCGCCGCCGCGCTCACCGACGCGATGTCCCGATCCGATGTTCTACGACAAGCTGATGTGATCGTCCTGCTCGCGACCGAAACGAACCCGCCCCGCATAATTTCAAAGGAAGCCAACCCCACTCCCTCCGCCGCGAGGATGGCGGTGGGGCAGTTAGAGAAGCGCGATGAATTCTTGGATCGAGAGTCCGGACGATTAGATGATTCCGCGGAGCGTCCAGCGGTCGACTTCGGGATGATTGGGGATGATGAGGATCGTGCGCTGAGCGGGGTGGAAGAGTTTGATGTGACTGCCGCGTTGACCGGCGATCATATAACCGGCGCGCTTGAAGGCGGACACGACTTCGCGTCCGGAGAGCAAGGGCGGATGAGCCATCTTAGAGCGCCAGGGTCAGGACCTGTTTATTCTTCGTGGTTTTTAGGTGCTTGGGAAACGGAGCCAGGTAGAGGGAAATGGCTTCCCGGAGATTTCTCAGGGCATCAATCTTCGTTTTTCCCTGGGTATGGCAACCCGGCAGGGTCGGAACCGACGCGACCACATAGCCGTCTTCGCCTTTCTCCAGAACGACCTTCAGCTTCATCCGAACCTCCCGTGGTTTTTCTTGAGAAAAAGTATACCACACTGCTACAACGGGCCGGAGCGAGGATGGCGGGAAGTTACGGATTGACGATCCGGAACCCGCTGGCGCTCAGTATGACGAGTTTTCCTTTGATGGCTTTGGCGGTGAGCTGGCTCAGCGTCATTGTGAGCACTGGGTTGACATGGTCGGGATCCGGAGGATGGATCCTGATGACGATGATCCCGCTGGTTTTTTTAGGCGGATACAGTTTGGTGTTCAAAAAATCCCCATCGCCCGTAAGAAGCGTGGAGCCGGTCGAAAGTACGGCACCGTACACGGTTCCGTTCTTGGAACCCTTGGGCGTAAAAATGACCTCGTGGCCCGACCAGCTTAAAAATCGGGCAATGTCCCTGTGGAGATTCTCGTCGGCGAGGATCCTAAATTTACTTTTTGACGGCAAGAGGAGTGTGGACCTCGTTATCGATACGAAGCCGGGCGTGCTGGATGGCCGCTTGGATGGACCTTTTGTCGATAGAGGGAAACCCGCGCAGAATATCGGGGACGCTCATTCCGGTCTCCAACAGCTCCAACACGGTGGAAACCATCACGCGGGTTCCCCGGAAAACGGGTTTCCCGTGGCAGACCGAGGGGTCGATCAAAATAAGTCTCTGAAGATTTTTCATGCAACATCCTCCAACGCGTCAAGCATAGCATCCGGGTACGGCTTAATCAAGCTGGATGCCCGACCCGGTTCCGTTAACGCGGAAGGAGATGGGCCAGAATCCTTTGGCGCGAGGATGGCGGGGTATGGTGAGAAGTTTATGCGGCATTTGAGTATGCGGGAGGGGTATGAAATGCAAAACGCGCTGGAAAGGCATGACGCGTCGAGAAATCATCTTCCCGAGCATCCCTTGGACCGTCTTTTGGGTTCGATTGCTATTTTTTACAACGACGCACCTCTTCATGATTTAACTAATCTGATTAACTTTATGCCCGCCGAGATGCCGGACGAAGTTCTAGAACACTCCATCCGAATATTGGCCGGTGATTTGATCGCATTGCAACCCTCATGGGTGGAGGGCAGGCACTTGGAATCGGCTTTGAGTTCTGAACTAAAAATGGCGCGGTTGCGCGAATTTGTCGGGATGAAAGACCGGCACCTCGATCTCATCGACGATTATATTGAGCGAAACCGGGAAACGCTTGAGCGATCGGAATTCGCAAGGGATTATTTGAAATATTTTAGATCCCGCGTCGCGGAGTACTTTAGAGAGATGGAAGCAGGGGAAATCCGGGAAGTGGTTCTTGAGCTGATTCTGACGAAGGATCGAGAAGAAAGCGCCGACGAGATCGCGCGGCGGGTGCGGGCGGAGGCGATCAAGCGGGGCTGGCTCCATCGGCCGATGCTTCAGGCGATCGCGGCGTTGAGCGCGGATCCGCGTGGAACCAATCAGATTTCGGTCAAAACGCCGGCGTGGCGGGGCAAAGTCATCTATGAATATCCGATGGTAAACTTGGCGGATTTTTCTCAACAGATTTTGGCATCGACTGAAATAGAACCTTCCGGCGGAAAGGGTGGCGTTTTGGTCAGATTAGAAATATCCGAAAAAAAGAACCGCGCTTTTAAAAGAGTAAAAATTCATAACCCGCCGAATGAGGAGTTTGAAGCTCCGGGAGGGATTCACGCTCGTCCCGCGGCGAGTATTTGGCGCGCATTAAAGGACTTGGTCAATAAATATGGGGTCAAAATATATTTTTTAAAAAAATTTGATGAAGATGATCGGTTTGTTCCAGTGACGAGCATTCCATCGCTCCTGACGGGTGAAATCAGCGACGGAGAATGGATCACGATCATAGCGGCGGGCGATCAGCCGAAGGCGGGGCTCAAGGAAGCCGCGGAGGTAATCGCCGATCTGCTGATGGACCCCAAAGCTCTGGAGCTCGGATTGGAGATCGGTGAGGGCGGCACTTACACAGGACGGATCGATGAGATCATAAAAAATTATTCATTTACGGCAGTGAGTCCTATCCAGGCCGCGTCTGGTGTCGGACAAGGCGCGAGGATGGCTCAGGGGAAGCCATTGGCCTATGAGTACGCATATTTTGCAATCACCATCAAGGAGGCCGATGAGTCACAC
>JAGVCY010000182.1 GCA_020058965.1 Candidatus Omnitrophota bacterium
CTCATCCTGCCGCGCGGTTGGCGACGCAGGATGAGGCTATTCGGAAATTGGGTAATGTTGTGCATGAAACCACGAGGGATAATTTTAATGAAATATTTAGGAGTTTAGTGGAAGCTGCGGCGGGATCGACCGTGAATAAAGACGGTAAGGATTTTTGGACAATTTTACGAGAGAAGGCTGATAAAAACGGCAAGTTTATGCGGGGGCTTGTTCTAACCCATACATTTAGTGATGGCTGGCTCGCAGTGTCACCAGAGATCAAACTGATTCGGGATGGGATACCGAACATCATGGAAGCCTTGCCTAATTTTCCAAAGGGTCAGGAGTTTTATAGAAGAGTAAGCAGTGAGAGGGAGTATATGGAGCTGCTTCGCGGAAAATTGGGGGAAGAGCTGCTTGAGTGGAAGGACACTTTTTCTGATAACGGTCAAACGATTCAGATTCCGAATTCCGATAAATATTTGGAAGAATTGGCGGATGTGTATGAGGTCGTGAGCGCCTTGGCCTTTCCCCCGAATTTAGGTTTAGATACCTCTCGGGCCAGTCGTCCGGGAGATTTGTCGGAAAACGAGAAACAAGCGCTTTTGTCCGCGCTGATAAAATATGAACTGGATGACCCGAACCGCAAGTCATTAGAAAAAATCCTAAGTATCAGTATCTTTGATCAGCTTACACCCAATGTTTTTCGTGATCTCCTGATGGAGCATCCCGAGCAATTACCGGCCTTGATCGCCCACATCGAGCTTAATGACAATGAGAAAGGGATCCGCACGATAATAAAAGACGGCATCTTGGAGTGGCTAAAGACAGCCAAGGCGCTGAAGTCGTTCAAGAACAACACGCACGACGGTAAAAAAATTGTTGAATCTCTTAGGGTCGCGATGAACCGCAGCAATGGGGATGTTTGGCAGGGCGTGGGAGAAATACTTTGTGAAGTGGTGCGTATTTCGGGAGATCAGCGGCCTGCGCTTCTGGAGCTGCTCATCGGGAATATCGAGAAAAAGTCGACCCCCGACTATGTCGCCAGTTACCTTGCTAGAGCGATCCATATCGCCGTTGAGAACGGCGCTGATCTGAGTGAGGATCAGATGGCTAGGATGGAGGCAGCCGCTCCTAGAAACACGGACCCCAACCCTAAGAATCTTGATGGCCGATCAGAGCTCGCAAAGCTAACAGAATGGTGGCTCGACGAGGCAGTATGGATAAAGAGAGCGCGGTATAACGCAGCCGCAGCCGGTGCCAAGGAACCCGCGGCTGCCGCGCGGTTGGCGGGAGATGATTTGGGTATTCCGAGGATTTTGGCATTGCTGGGGACGGGAGGGTTTGAGGCCGCAGAAGCACCGAGCGTACCTGCAGATGCATCGATCGCGGGGGTTGTACGAGGGGCACTTCGGGCGGGGTTGGCGGGGCAGGAACTTCCGGTTGATATTGAGTTGGATGGAGTTTTATATCGGGTGTCCATCGTCATGCCGATCGCCGAAGTTGCGAATGGATTTGTTGAGGTTATCGCCGGCGAAGTGACGCGGAAGATTGCCATTAGAGAACTTTTAGCGGATGGTGGGCGAACAACATCGGTCGCAGCATTGGCCGATGCACATTTAGCACCCAACCATCAGCTGCCGCTGACCGTCGTTACAGCGAACTCGGATATATCTATCGGACGGATCGTCACCGAAATTCAGCGGCAGCTGCGGTCTGCGCTGCGTTTTGCGGCGAGATCCATCGGTAGTCAGACGCCGGTCGCGCACTATCGGACCATCGCTGAATACCTACCGGCTGATGACGATGCTTCCGTGAGCCCCAGCCAGCGCAAGGATGCACTCGAAAATTTGATGAAGGTAGTGACAAAGTACGAGGGCGCCTATCCGGGTCGGGTCGTGATTTTTACCGATCTGGAAAAATACAAGGCGGACCAGCGCTTTGGCGACCTTACAGACTTAGCTAATCGTGTGAATGCTGAGCCGGCGGGCGCGTTTACCTCGAACTATAGCTTGCCTATCAACACGGATCCGAACACAGCGGCTCCCACCCGTGACGAGATCGGGAGGATTTTACCGCAGGCTTCAAAAGGGCAAACCGTGACTTACACCTTCGTCCAGCCGGGGGTCAGGAAACCCATCGACGACTTCCTGCTAAGTTCCGAATTGACGGCCATCCAACCGGGTGACTCGACCGGCGTCATGCTGCTGCAAGAATTTTTGGAATTGCTGGGAGTCGACGCGGGCAGCGACACCAGCCTTTATGTGGAGATTTCGACCAATTTTACTATCGAAAAATTTGTTGAAAATTATGACAGGCTCAAAAAATTTGCCCTTCCGTCCGTCCGAGATGTTGCCGCCTACATCAACCAGATGAAGTTCGTCATCGACCAAATCGCCTGGAACGCATAAAGCCAAAAAAACCGAAGACCCTCGCCAGTAATCTAAAGGGCGAAGGAGCGTCTGAGCAGCCCTCCGGTCAGCAGGCCTATAGTTGCAATCGGCAGCCTAAAGTGCTAATAATGAAACCAACACACAGGCTTAGGAGATTTAATGCTAAAAAAAACTTATGTTTTATTGATTATCTGGTTTCAAGTCCTGCTGAATACATGCATTCCTGCCTATTCCGCCGAATTAAATCCGAATGCCGAGACATTCGTGGGAGCTGGCGCCGCACAAGAGGCAAGCGCATTTGCCAGAAGTGCCGCGCTTGTTGATCATAAAAATCAAGAGATCCTGCTCCAGTCCCAAATAGTTTCAACCTCCGCTGTGTCGCTCCCAGGTGTTTTGATGGAAGCGAAATACACCGTATCGAACCAATTTTTATCGCCCGGAAATTTGGCGGACGGCGCCATCAACAATGTATCCGGCGCTCCGACCTGGGTCGTCCCGCGCGAAAACGCGCTAGCCATTCTCAATCTGATCAGCTCCGCATCTTTGACCGGTGATCCGTCGTATTTGGACAATGCGGTGCGCGCGGCAGATTATCTCGTACGCGTTCAGGATCCGACGGACGGAGGTTGGTTCGATCAATACGATTATGCCGTTCCGGTGGCGTTATCGAAGTCACCCACGCAGACGGCCGAAGTGATGATCGCTTTTTTCAAACTCGGGTATGACAGCAAGCGGTACGCCGCGATGAAAAAAGGGGCGCAGTTTTTGATGGCCTGTCAGAACCCGGCCAACAAGGGCGGAGCCGATGATGGATTGCTCGGCGGTGGCAAGGATGCCAACGGCAACTACGCCAATTGGCGGTGGGCGTCCGACAACTCGTTCGCTTATTTGGCGTTGAAGGCGGCGCAGGCGTGGGCCGTTGCTTACGGTGACTCCAAATTTGCGGCCCAGGCGCAGGGATCGGCCGCGGCTGTTCTGAACGGGATCAACACCTTTTTGTACAACTCGAATCCCACCGATGATGATTACGGTGTTTGGAAGCGGGCGATCGACGGGTCCGGCGCGGAGATGGAGCCCAATTTTCATGAGTGGATCAATTACGCGCCGCAAATGCTCGATCTGCCGGCGACCGGCGTGGGCTCATCGCTGGTCGGCGAGTGGATCCACAGGAAGTTTCAGCAAGCCGACGGATCGGTCGTATGGAACGACACCTATCAATCGACGCGCAAATCCCCGGGTTTTTCATTCCAAGCGGCGTTGGTGTGGGAGGATCTTGGCCAGACGAATTATGCGGATGCCGCCATTCAATGGGCGGTCAATAGCGGGCTTTGGCAGCAAACACCCGATCAGAACGGTGTCGTCGGCGGCTGGATCGATTGGGCGGAGCCGAGCGGGCCGGCTCCTTTTTGGCAGAGGTTCATTGATACCTCGTTTTATTATTCGGCGGCTACAAAAGGCGGTTACGATTTTAAAATAGAAGACGCGACCAGCTACGACCTGTTATTGATGAAATTGCAGGATAGCGATAGTTTGCGGAGCGGCTTTAATCTACTTTTTGGAACCAATCTCCGGGCGGTCGGGGAAGTGAACAATGCCGATATGTCCGTGTTGCGCGGAGTGATCTACGATCCCAGATATAAGCAAAAAGCTTTTTTTGCCACATTGCCCAAGGTGGCGGCCCTCTACCGCGCGATCCGGTCCAATGCGACCTACCGTGCCGACTTCAACCTGCTTTTTGCGGCTTCGGTCCAAGCCTCCGGGTCTCCGACCGTGGCGGTGCGCACGACACTTTTTAACACCGCCGGAACTCCAACCTACAACCGAACCGCTTTTCTCGCCACCCAAACCAAGGCAGCGGCCCTCTACCGCGCTCTCAGGACCAACGCGGGCAAACGCTCCTCCTTCAACAAGCGCTATAAGGCGCATTTACTTTCCTCCGGGTCACCCGTCCCTCGTGACCGCGCCGTATTATTTAACATTACCGGCGGCGCGACTTACAATCAAGCGCGGTTTCTGAAGACTCTTTAAAGCGAATATTTTCCCGACCACATGGCGTCAGGTTGCCCTACAACCTGGAGCAGCTGACCCGCGCGCAGAATGCGTTCGCGGCGATGGGTTATCGCCCCTTGAAATCAACCCTTCCGTCAGGCATACTCAAATAAGTTTTTACA
>JAGVCY010000006.1 GCA_020058965.1 Candidatus Omnitrophota bacterium
AGTGGTTATGATTACTGATTTTGCGTAATACATTGTATCTATTGATGTTACAACTCCTGTAACCCGCCCGCCTTCAACGGCAAGCCGCTTCACTTCGCCCTGCTTCACATCAAGACCGGGCTGAGATTCCAGGACGTTTTTCATCGTCCACTGATAGAGTTTTTTATCAGATTGCGCGCGAGGAGCCCAAACAGCCGGGCCCTTTCCTTTATTAAGCATGCGGAATTGAATACCTGTGAGATCGGTGACGCGGGCCATTTCTCCGCCAAGCGCGTCGATTTCTTTGACGATGTGGCCTTTGGCGAGGCCGCCGATGGCGGGATTGCAGGACATTTGGGCGATGGAGTCGACATTCATCGTGAGCATGAGCGTCTTGGCGCCCATTCGGGCGGCGGCCAGCGCCGCTTCACAGCCGGCGTGGCCCGCCCCGACCACCACTACATCATAAGTTCCGAGTGTAATCATAAATTTGCTTGTTGATCGAGATCCTTCGACGCTTTGCGTCTCAGGATGACCGCTTTTCTGTTGACTCAGGATGCCGAAACGATATCGGTTACGATCGGATTGGATTTTTTTAAATACGCCTGATAGCCGGATGTGGCTAGCGTGTTGGTGAGCCAGTAGATCACGAGCCCTGACGGCATCGGATAAAAAATAAATCCAAAAACAATTGGCATCACGGTCATCATCATTTTTTGCTGCTTTGCTGCGCTGTCATTGCCTGCCGGCATCGACGCGGAAGACATCCGCATTTGGATGACCATCGCTCCCACCATGATGATCGGAAGCAAATGGATGCTGTTGCCGATCACCGGCAGGGCGAACGGAAGATACACCTGATCCGGTGACGCGAGATCGTTCACCCACAAAAATTTTCCGCCCAGAAGTTCCGGCGCCTTGGACAACGAAACATACAGTCCCATGAAGATCGGCATCTGCAGCAGCATCGGCAAGCATCCGCCCATGGGATTGACCTTGTGCTTTTTGTAGAGCTCCATCGTCGCGGTGTTGAGCTTCGTCGGATTGTCTTTATATTTTTCGCGGAGCTTGTTCGCTTCGGGCTGAACGAGCTGCATGCGTCGCATCGACATGAAACTCGTTTTGGTCAATGGCATAAAAAGAATGTTTGTTGCGATTGTGAGAAGAATGATCGCAAGGCCGTAATTTTTTACCACGCCGGCGATCATGTGAAGTCCGCCGAGAACAATTTTGGCGACGAAGTCCAACTTTCCAAAATTGACGAGCCGTTCCAAATTGTACGGCATCATGTCTTCCACGCGGTTGGGCCCTGCGTACCAGAGGAAGGAATCGGTGATGGTCTGCCCCGGAGCGATCGTCACTTCCGAGCGGACGAGATAGGAACCAAAATCCATTTTGTCGTACGCCTCGACATGCGTCGTAAATGTCCCATCCGTTTTGAGCGGTTTAAAAACACTGGAAAAATGCCGGTTCTTGATCGACGCGGCCAAAGCTGGGTCGGAAGAACTCTTGGGTTTGTTGATGCCGGGCTTGGTGACATGCTTAAGTTTTTCCGCGGTGAGCCAGTTGGCTTCAATGTACTGCGTGTCGATGCTGTTGTGAACAACGATGCCCGACCCCGTCAACAGCCGGTACCTAAACCGGATCGGCGCGTCGGATGTGTTGGTCACCGCGATCGACATCGCTTGACCGTACGCGTCACCGGACAGGCTCCAGTTTTTTTCGATTTTAATTTTATCGTTCGCGGCATTTGAATAAATATTTCGGGCTTCGCGCGTGGTTTTGAATTCAAGCGGTGCGATTTGGGCTCCGTCAACCAAAAGCACATCCAAATTACCGGCGCCCGCCTTTCCTGACGCTGCTTTGATAAACGGGTACGCCCCGCCTTTTCCATCAGGATACTGCGTGAACTTCACATCCGTAAAAGACGCGCGGTTGTTTGAATATTCAAGTGCGATCAGCGGCAGCAAAATCGCCGCGCGCTCATCCTTCGCCTCGTTCGAGGATACGGCGGCTGAGGAGCCCTGAACCATGCCGCCAGAAATTGTAGACGCATTCATCGGCGAGGCATCTTTTGAAGAATCCGTTAAGTTTCCGGGCGCCTGTGTTTCCGAAATGGTTTTTTTCTTGCCGTAATCGGGGTACAAAACCGAAATGGCTTTGGTGTAGCCGAAGAAAACAACAAACGAGAGAACGATCGCGATAAGGGTGCGCTTTTCCATTTTAGGCCTTTCCGGTCTGTTGCATAGAGTGAGGGCTTGGGAGTGTGTTTCTGCGTGCGGGCACTGGGTCAAAACCGAAGTTTCCCCATGGCTGGCACTTTATTAATCGTATAATAGTTAGATAAATGCCTTTTACGGCGCCATGGCATTCGATGGCTTCTTGTGCGTACTTGGAGCAGGATGGTTCGAATCGACACACACATAACTTGCTTGGATTAAACAAGTTACTAAGAAATGCTGTGATCAATTTAACTATATTTTTCAATTACCGCTCTTTTGGTTTACTAACTCTTTTATGGCTAACGCCACTTCCTGCATGCTGATAGACTCAGCGGGATTCCTTTTGACAGAAAACCGCCAGCCGGTGTCGGCCTGCGGGTCGATTTTGAGCATCCGCATCGCCTCGCGTACCAAACGCTTGATTCTTGAGCGGCGAACGCTCTTCGAAACCGCTTTTTTGGGCACGCTGATCATCCATGAGCGGCCTCGTGGTCGGGGAATCCTGTAAAGGGCTAACCAGCCGGACGGGCGCACGCTCGTAGATTTAGGCGTTGGTGAGCTTATGGCGCCCTTTTTGGCGACGGCGGGCAAGCACTCTGCGGCCGTCGGGGGACGCCATTCTCTTACGGAAGCCGACTTTGCGCTTGCGCTTGATATTGGATTTGTTGCGAAGATTAAATTTCATGGATATCCTATGATAATTTGGCCTAGATTGAAGCGGGGATTATATCACAGATTGCGCGCGCCGCAAGCTTTGCTCGGGTGAGGTATGAGATTTAGTTGAAGCGATCTTGGTGACTTTGCTATAATACCGCGCTTCCCCTTTCACGCCGTCTGGGGTTAGTGCTGTGCATAACTCAATAGGGCTAAAGTTTTTTTGAGTTGTTTGTGACAGCCTGTGGATAACTCATAAGTTGTAACCTCTTTTGAATCAATAGGTTGCGCGCAATAGACACATATTTTTAGGGGCTGTTCACAATCTGTGGATAATTTGCAAACATCAACACCTCAAGAAATTTGGGCCAAGGTTATGGAATACCTGGAGCGCGAGCTTTCGGCTGTTTCGATCGACCGCTGGTTCCGAAATTTAACTCCTTCCGAAATTTCAGGCGACACGCTGATCGTCGATGTGCCGGATGATTTTTTTAAAAATTGGATCGAAGAACATTACCTCGAGCTGATTTACCAGGGTTTAAAAAATTCCGGCGCCGTCACGACACAATTCAAACTTAAAGTCGTCCCCCGCAAGATCAACGACGCCGCTCCGATCACCACGCCGGAGCGGTTTTCGAACGAGCCGCGCCCGGAACGGCCGACGCTTAATTCGCAGTGCACTTTTGAGGAGTTCGTCGTCGGTCCTTCCAATCGTTTTGCACATGCGGCGTGTCTGGCAGTCGCGGACCGGCCGGCCAAGGCCTACAACCCTCTTTTTATTTACGGTCCCGTCGGATTAGGAAAAACCCATTTGATGCAAGCGATCGGCCACGAAGTGCTCCGCCGAAATCCCAACGCCAGCGTCCTTTACATCACGAGCGAAAAATTCACCAACCAGCTTATTAACGCCATCCAAAATCAGACCACGCTCAAATTTCGCGAGAAGTACCGCACGGTGGATGTTCTGCTGATCGACGACATTCATTTCATCGCAGGGAAGGAAGCGACTCAGGAAGAATTTTTCCACACCTTCAACGCGCTGCACGACGCACATAAGCAGATCATCGTTTCGAGCGACCGTCCGCCGAAAGAAATCATCAATCTGGAAGAACGGCTTATTTCGCGTTTTGAGTGGGGTTTGGTCACCGATATTCACAAACCGGATTTTGAAACCCGCTCGGCCATTTTGCGCAAGAAGGCCGTCCGCCACAATCTTCCTATTCCGGACGCGGTCACCAATTTCATCGCCGAGATCGTTCATTCCAACATCCGTGAGCTTGAAGGAGCGCTGATGCGCGTCGTCGCCTTTGCTGAACTCACCAGCGCGGAAGTCACGCTGGATCTGGCTCAAGAGGTGTTAAAACGCGTGGCGCAGGAAAACGAGAAAAAAATCACTGTGGAGTTTATTCAAAAGAAGGTGTCTGATTATTTCTCGATCCGTCTGAATGAGTTGATGGCGAAGCGGCGGAGCAAAAATGTCGTTCTCCCTAGGCAGATCGCAATGTACCTTTCGAGAGAGCTAACCAACCATTCGCTTCCGGAGATTGGATTGTCTTTTGGCGGACGCGACCACACGACGGTGATGCATGCGTGTGAAAAAATTAAAACGGGTGTGGAAAAGGACTTAACACTAAAGGAAATGGTTCACCGGATTCGGCAGAATATTTCCAACTGATTTTTGCTCGGATTTGGTCGGTTGTTATGCACATGTTGTTCTTTTTATAACTGTATGAATTTAAAGGTGTTGGGAGTGTTTCTTACTAATCACAGGCTCTACTCCTAATACTAATTTTTTCTTTCGATCGAAAACTAATAATAATAGTGGGTGTGAATAATGAGGATAAGTGTACAAAAAGAGGATCTGGTTAAGGGAATCCAAACGGTACAAAACGCTGTTAGTGTTCGGGGCTCATTACCAATCCTTGCCAATATACTTCTTGAAACAAAAGACAATCAACTTTGTTTAACAGCCACCGATCTGGATATCGCAATATCTTGCTTTGTACCTGCAGACATACAGGAAAAAGGATCTATCACCGTTCCGTCTAAAAGATTCGGTGATGTGGTAAAAGAATTATGGTCGGATGATTCAATTAAACTGCAAATCATTAAAGGAAATACAGTTCAAATTGAAACTAAAAAAACACACTTTAAAATACCTGGTCTTCCTAAAGATGATTTTCCTCAAATTCCGATTTTTTTAAATGAAAAAAACACGATCACCCTTCCACAACAGGTGTTGAGCGAAATGCTTCGTATGACACAATTTGCAATGAGTCGGGATGAGGCACGGTATGTCTTAAATGGAACGCTTTTTTCATTTGATAAAAAAACAGCTCGTCTCGTTGCGACGGACGGACGGCGGTTGGCAATGATCGAGCGGGAGTTGGAAAAACCATCTCCTATAAAAAAGAATGTGATTATCCCGATCAAAACCATTCATGAGCTTTCCCGAAATCTTCAAGATCAGGGTGAGGTTCATATTTTATTTTACTTGGTTAGGACGTTGGTGGAAAGGATCTTATCATTTTTGCTAAGTCTTTTGATCACATCCATGCCGGAAACGACTTTGCCAAAATAAGTGTATTCGTTGTCTAGGAAGGTGGAGTCGGCTTTGACCACAAAAAATTGATAATCAT
>JAGVCY010000014.1 GCA_020058965.1 Candidatus Omnitrophota bacterium
GACCCGCCTTGACCGCGTGGTAGAGAAACACCGAGTGCATCGCTTCGCGCACGGGGTTGTTGCCGCGGAACGAAAACGAAACATTGCTCACGCCGCCGGAGATCTTGGCGTGGGGGAGTTCCGCTTTGATGTACCTGCACGCTTCGATGAAGTCGACCGCGTAGTTGTTGTGCTCGTCGATGCCGGTCGCGACGGCAAAAATATTCGGGTCAAAAATGATGTCTTCAGGCGGAAAACCGATCTCGCCGGTGAGGATCGTGTACGCGCGCTTGCAGATCGCCTTGCGCCGTTCGAGCGAATCGGCCTGACCCTTTTCATCGAATGCCATCACGACCGCCGCCGCGCCGTATCGGCGGAGCTTGCGGGCCTGTTCCTTAAAAATCGCTTCGCCTTCCTTCATGCTGATCGAATTGACGACAGACTTGCCCTGACAGCATTGCAGCCCCGCCTCGATCACTTCCCATTTGGAGGAATCGATCATGATGGGCACGCGCGCGATGTCGGGCTCGGAGGCGATCAGATTCAGGAACTTGACCATCGCGGCTTTGGAATCGAGCATGGCCTCGTCCATGTTGACATCGATCATCTGGGCGCCGGCTTCAACCTGCTGGCGGGCGACGGCGAGGGCTTCGTCGTACTTTTCTTCCTTGATGAGCTTGGCGAACTTGGGGGAGCCGGTGACGTTGGTCCGCTCGCCGATGTTTAAAAAGCGCGCTCCGGGCGCGAGCGTCAGCGGTTCGAGACCGCTATACGACGACCGTGGCGCGATCTCGGGGACTTGGCGCGGAGGAAGGTCTTTGGCGGCGGCGACCATGGCTTTGATGTGATCGGGGGTCGTGCCGCAGCAGCCGCCGAGAATATTAATGAAGCCCGATTGGACGAAGTCTTGGACGAGCGGGGCCATTTGGTCGGGCCGCTGGTCGTATTCGGCGAATTCGTTGGGGAGACCCGCGTTGGGGTAACAGCTGATGTGGCAGTCGGCCAGACGGGAGAGCTCGGCGATGTAGGGGCGCATTTCGGCGGCGCCGAGGGCGCAGTTAAGGCCGATGGCGAGGGGCTTGGCGTGCTTGACCGAGGTCCAGAAGGCCTCGACCGTCTGGCCCGACAGCGTGCGGCCGCTCGCATCGGTGATCGTGCCCGAAATGATGACCGGCAGGCGTTTGCCGGTTTTTTCGGCGAAAAGGTCGATCGCGTACAGCGCCGCCTTGGCGTTGAGTGTGTCAAAAATAGTTTCGACCATGAGAAGGTCCGAACCGCCGTCGACGAGGCCTCGGATCTGCTCGGTGTAGACCTCGACCAATTGGGCGAAGGTGACGGCGCGATTGCCGGGGTCGTTCACGTTCTGAGACATGGACGCGGTGCGGTTGGTCGGCCCGATCGCACCGGCGACGAAGCAAACGCGCGAGGGGTCTTTACGCCGAATATCCGCGACTGCTTCGACGGCGAGTTTCGCGGACGCGACATTAAGCTCGTACACGAGCGCTTCCATCTTGTAATCGGCCATGCTGATCGCGTTGGCGCTAAAAGTGTTGGTCTCGATGATGTCACTGCCGGCTTCAAGGTATTGCAAATGGATCTGGCGGATGATGTCCGGGCGTGTCAGCGACAGGAGGTCGTTGTTACCTTTAAGGTCCTGCACATAGTTTTTAAACCGTTCACCGCGGTAATCCGCTTCACTGAGCTTGTGTTGCTGGATCATGGTCCCCATAGCCCCGTCGAGGAAGACAACGCGCTTTTTCAGCAGAGCGTAGATGGGGTGATTAGAAGGGTTGGGAGAGTCTTTAGATAGGGTCATCGAGTGAAATTATAACAGGAAACTCTGTCCCATTCGCCGACTCAAAGGCCTCTCCCGAGACAAGGAAAACGAAACATTAAGAAATCAAAACAAGAGAGTGGGTGGGGTGATTTGCGCGGAGCGGACTGATTTAAAACGGATGATGCCGACCAAAGACCCACTCGGACATGGCGTTCATCGGGATATAACGAATCTTTCCGGTCAATTAAGCGCTCTGGGCCGCAGCGACGAGACTTCTAAAAAGGCGCATCACTGTCTGAACACCCTCAAGAGCCCTGAAGGGATAGCGGACGACCACAGCCAAGGCGTCGCGCTTAGATCCACCCTCCACAGCCTGGCCTGCTGAGGTCGCCGATAATGTTGCGCGGACATAACGCCCACGATTTTTATATGGAACACTCTGTATAAAGGAACTAACTAATGGGCTAGTGAGCAGAGCATCGACAGCTTCATTGCCCAGTGACGGTAGGCTTCCATCGTTGACCGAACCGGTGGTAAGAACCGTAAGAGCATATAACAAGAGCGGTGTGAGCTTGGGAACTTCATGCTCGTTAAACTCCAGCGACAATGCGCCGTTGTCTCCAACTAGGGCATCAAATGCGGAGATTTCAGCATCATTAGCGTCTCTCGATAGATTGCCAGCGGCCACCATAAAATTAGCGCCCTTATGCTGAGCGCGCATGTCATCAAGGCCTTCTTGATCGGCGTAGCTCACCACAATAAAGTCAATCTTATTGTCAGTCTGATTCAAAATTGCATTACGGAAACCTTCCGCTAAACTCTTAATACCCACATATTCATTGTAAAGAGCAAGCGGCAATGCCAACACCGCAACTCTATTTGCATCGCCAAGGCCCTCGGCAACGGTATTCAAATGAGTCTTGAGCACACCAGCCAAAACTTGAGCCCTATTATCGAGCACAGCCGTTGTTCTCTCTTTTGTCCCGCCCATTACTGCTGTTAGTTCAGCTAAGTCAACCTGCCCCGGCAGGGCATAAGTCTTGCCCTTTAACGTCTGCAATACGGTCCTTCCCAGTCCACCCAATCCCAGCAGATTCAATAGCGACATCCGGGAGCCGGCCGCAGGAACCCTTGCCAATATGGCATCAAGCTCGCGAAGGATGGTTCTGAGTTTTTCTTTACGCGCCTTTTTCTGAGTTACA
>JAGVCY010000013.1 GCA_020058965.1 Candidatus Omnitrophota bacterium
AGAGCGCCTTGTCCTCGACACCCCATATCTCGAAGTCGCTCTTGCCGACCAGATTGTAGTACTCGCTGCCCTTAAGAATTCCCTGGCGCACGAGCTTGCGACCGACTTCTTCGCGGACTTTTTGGGAAAAGTGGGGTTTGAAGAACCCGACCGAAACATCACCGTCGGCGGCTTCGGTGAAGACGGTGCGAATGTTTTCTTTGGGAAGAATTTCGTCGAGCGCGCGGGCGAGGTTCATCTGACCGGAGTCGTTGGTGTGCGCGTCTTGGATGAGGACAATAAGCTTGTCGGATGCGGGTACGGGTGAGGAAGCGGCTTTGTAGGCGTCTTCGACGATCGCAACCGATTGGGGGAGCGAAAAGCGCATAACCGGCTGGGGGAGAGCAACCGTTTGGGGCGCGATTTGCGGCGCGGCCATCGAAATTTCCTGACCCAAAAAACTAACAACAAGGACCAGCGACAGGGTTCGTAAATTTGAATTTTTCTTCGTACGCGTCTTATAATTTAGATTCATGATTTATTTTTATAAGTTTTTCTATTAGTTGATTAAAAAGCAATCAATCATTGGTTATAAGTAATCTTCCACCCCAGCTTACCTAAATTGTGCCCCACAAACAGCCAACATTCAAGTAACAAAAATATAGCTTTTTTATACTACTAACTTATGCCGAGGCTGTGACCCAGGCTAGCGCCATTTGAAGGCCTGCCAGCCGGGCGGCGACGCTGATTTGGATGAATTTAAGGGTTTCGTTCAAGGCAAACGCTTCATTGCCGCGAATTTTGTTCATCAGCTTGGCCATGTCCGGATCCAACTGGCCAAATAAAGAAAGGATGGCATCATAAACGCTTCGATCAAGCACCGTGGCCTCCGCAAAAAATTGCTTCCAATCCTCTCCCACCGTTCGTCCCACCGTCTCAAGCGGCACGGCCACCGCCTGGACCCAGCGCGGAACCATTCCGGCCGCGACGGGAGAAAACCGCATGTTGAAGCGGCCTTTGATCTTGCCGTTTTCGTTCACATACCAATTGACGACAAACAAGCCATCCGCCGGATCCGCCAACTTGAACGCATTGGGTTCCTTGCGCACGACATTTTGAATCAACGCGGCGATTCGCGAAAATTCCGGACCGCGGGACGCCAACCGCGCAACGCTCTCGGGATTAAAATAAAAAGTTCTCGCATGTCCTTCGGGCGCCATCCGTGCCGTGCGGCCTAGAACCGCCAGCATCAACCGGATCTGTAGTTCCAGCTCATCCGCCGCGAGTTCGGGCCCAAATAATTCATCCACCGGAACCCGATAATGCGTATCCAGCGGCTGAACACCGTTGAACCGCCCAAACGCTTCGAGATCCGAGCGAATCCGCTGAAGCGCCGCAAATTTTTGATCGGCAAATTCCCTGGCCGCGGAATCAGCCGCATTTTTGTAAGCCGCTTCGGCCGTCTTTAGGTCAACCGTAAGCGTCTCGCCCGCGATCTCAAGCCGCAGCCGATCATTTCCGCCGATTTTTTCCTTAGTGACACGGGCTATCTCCAGCTCACTCCCGTTCATGAACGGTATTTTATAATCCGTCTCCGCGGCCAAATTTTGCGCGATGAACACCCGGTAAATAAACGCCTGGATTGTCTGGCTCGGGACTGCCCCGGCCTTGGCCTCGGCCGGCAGCGCCGGAGTCGGCACTCGATCACCCGTTTTGGGCGCAATCGCCAGCCGAGCTCCGACAGTGCCGGGCAAGCCGCGCGCAGAAAGTGTTTTGGGCAAAAGCAAGCGTGGACCTCCGGCGGTTTTATCCTGGTTAAGCGCTCGCGCCATCGCATAGACCAGCTTATTCCGCGCCGCGGTCTGATCGTCCAGTTCAAGAACGCTGCCGGATTCAGTTGATTCCAAAAGTGCCGCGAGCAGCGGGTAAAACGCCGCCGGGCCGGTTCGGGCAAGCCGGGTGATCCCATCGCTTAAGGGCTCCGCAAAATTCCGCGGGTCTTCGACGCGCAGAAGTCCGCCGCGTTCCATCGCCGCCAATCGCTCCGCGTCCATTTCAGTCGTGTCTCCCAAAAAAATCCGGATCAAAAGACGGGTCGTGAGCGTCGAGGCTGGCACCGTTTTGGGTTGATCTGTGATGCTGTCGCCGGTGAAATGAAAAATAAGGTGCTTTGTCGCAGGATCCTCCAGCAGGGTGCTGAAATATTCCTGCTTGGACAGGCCTCCCAGCGGGATGTTCACATAACCGACACCGGCTCGAATCTCATGAGGAACCGGCCGGTTGTCGGACGGATCCCGAAGATCGAGCGCCGTCAGCCGGCGATGAATCTCTGCGCCGACTTGCTCGCGCCAAAAGTCCCAGGTGAAGACGCCGGCGGTCAAGGTCGCGTATCGGGAATCTCCTGAATTTTTCAAATGCTCAAGTTCCTCCCCCGTGACGGAGAGATAACTTCCGGCGCTTTCCTTAATCCCGGTGGTCATAAGGCCGGTGACGATTTCTTCCTCGGGGGTCAGCGGTTCCCGGGTTCCGGGCGTGCCGTGAATTTTGGCCCGCGCGGAAGACCTGACTTCCAGCAGGCGGCGAAGCACCGGCGCCTGATCCGCGTTCGCGGCGGACAGGAGATGTTCCAATAGTTGATCCATCGAATGATACTGTGTAAGCCATTTTTCCGCCGGCAGATCGTCCGGCGGAGTCAGAGCGGACGGGTTAATCTGAAGCGCTCCAATCTGCCGAATCAAGCTCTCGATTTCCTGATCGGCAGAATCCACGGCAAGCATTTTGGCAATTAGACCGCGCACAACCGGAAGACGAAAATACGCCTCGATAAACGCCCTCGCGGACGCGCCGAGCGCGGCGGCGCGATTGGAATTACCGTCCGCTGAAGTCCCCAGCGTGGGAATGACCGTCCAATGTCCGTCCGCAAACAAGCGGCCGTGAACATGGTGTCTCGGGCCAAATACAAATCCCGGGCTTTTCCACTGACCGTCGGCAAGGCCTGTTTCGATCGCCACTTCGGATGTCGTGTCATTGGCGGGAATGTTGATCCGCGACGGCGAAAGAGCGATCGCCTTTTGGATCGGAGTCAGGTCGCTGCTGCGTCCGACCTCTGCGATGAGCGGTGCGCAGATATGCTTCCACGCTTCTTCGGCGGTCGAACCGGTCGGAATCCGCATCCGTTCGCCGCGCAGAAGCGCGTCCAGGAGGCGACGGGCCTGAAGCGGGTTGAGCGGCTTGGCTGGGTCGATAAATGTCGCATCCTTGTCGTACACGCCCAGGACGGCGTGTGCGGACACGTGGATCGCGGGATCGATCCCCGGGCGGCCGGCGATCCAAAAAGCAGCCGCTCGATCAAAGAGAGCTCGTAATTCCCTCCGCACAAATTCGTTTGACGCGTCATCCGCGGCGATGCTCCCGCCGGCTGGAATCCGCCGAATATGATCCGCCAATTCCGCCATTACCGCTTCAAGCTCGGCGGCCGTCCAACGGCTCAAATCCGTCTCCCACATATCAAATTCTCCCGCGAGATAATCCGCCGCTTCAGATACCGTCAGAGCCGAACCAGCCGCAAGTGACGGTTGATTAAAAAAGCGTTCTTCCAACCGCGCCCACTCGACCTCAAATCCGGATAACGCCGTCCGCTCCGGCTGTTTTGGCGGATAATACCGAACTCCTCCGACATTCGCGATAGAGGGGCGTTCCAGCGCGCGGGACAAAAGCGCCGAATCCTTAGGGTCGGCAAAACTCAAGGACGAAACTTCCTGAAGCGCGACCGACTCGTTGCCGAACATTTCCTGCAAAACCTCCGCCATCATGACCAATACGACCTCGCGCTGAACGATCGGCCAATCGCGGCGGTAGCCGACCTGCTCCTCGATGCGGTCCTTGACCTGATAAATCGCTGGAGCGCGGTTCATCCAATCGCGAATCACAGCGCGGCGCGCGGCCGAATCACTCCCCAGGTAATCTTCCATGGACTCAAAGCCGGCCGGGTCTCCGCCGGAGCGCATCAAGCTCGGTGAGTTCCGAATATTGCCCGTCAGTAGAATGCTGTGAAGAGCGCGGGCGTTCAAATAGCAGTTGCCTGTGGACATCGCCAGATGCCCGTCATCATAAACAGCCCTCTCCCCATACCGGAAGCCGCTTCCCTCCAAGGCCTTGATCCGTCCCGACTCCCGGTGCATCGCGAACAAGCCGCCCGTCTCCGCTCCGCCGGCCATAGGTGTGTACTGAAAAACCGCTACCGCGCCGTCCTGTCCGCCATCATCAGGGTGCAGACGCTCATGCGCCTGCGCGATAAGAATATCGGACATCGGCGCCAAGCTCGAGCTCTGCTGAAGCCAGATCGTCGCAAATCCGCCGTCTTTCACCACCAGCGCCGCCTTGCCCATAGGCATTCCATTTTGCCGTTCGGCGGCCGGTACGAGCGCAAGCTTCTGTTCGTCCAATTCGTAACCGGCAGCCTTCAGAGCCGCTTCAGTCAAAAGTTCGCTATTCGAAACAAGAATTCCCTCCACCGCGCCAAAGGTGCCAATGGGCGCGAAGCGGTTCAATGGATTCAGACCTGGATTGTCAAACGGAACACGCTCAAGCGGCGTGGCGGGAGCCGAACCGGCAGGCGCGGTCGCTTCAGCGGATCGGACTTCGGCCAATTTCTCTTCAATATCCCGAATCATCCAATCCAGCGCCGACTGCTGTTCCGCGTGGCGTTGAGCATTCCCTATCGGCTTGGTTCCAAAGTCCAGCCGGGCTTCCGCCTGGGTAGGAAGCGTCACACGAGCCAAAGCACTGTCGACTGTTCCGACGCTCTCAAGCCCGGCTTCTTCACGCAAACGATCCAACGCGGACTCGATCGCTCCTTGAGTGAACGGGCTCGTCAGCACATGGACAAAGGTCTGCCGCCGGTCAGGGAAGCGGGCGAAGTATTCCGCCCATTTGCGAAGCAAAAGACCCAAAAAGGTCGCGTCCGGTTCCGACCCACGATGAAACGGCACGACGGGCTTCACACCAGATTGGAACCGCGTGCCGGCTCCGCCCGCCAGCGTGTAGCCGACGATGCCGCCGCGCGCCATCGCGCGGTCCAACTTCCCAAGCATCGGTCCAAAGTGGTGGCGATAAGCGGTGCTCCGATCAACCATGAGACGAAGCGCTTCATGCGGCGCAAATTCCGGATTGGGCGCGGCGGTCAGAAGATCCAGCGTCAGCTCGTCTTCCTCGACCGTCTGTCCGGCGGCCTTTTGTTCCTCGATTCGGCGTTTGAGCCAATCCCGTTCCTTCGCTAGATCGGATAAAAATTGCGTCGTCATCATCGGTTCTTGATGGGGCACCGTCTCGTACGACTGTATCATCCGCTCCGCTTCTCTGCGGAAGCGTTCCTGACGGCCGTCGTTGAGCAAATGTTGTATTTCTTGGACAACCGCAGCCCGGTCGCCCCTCAAGGCCAGTTCGGCGATCCTGCGCAGTTCGGATATTTCATAGGAATATTTCCAATCCAGCGTCCCGTCCAGAACAAGTTCTAGAACCGCGCCGTAATATTCAGGGACGGACATCAGCGTGCGGAGATTGTCTAGATTCTGCCGGACCGCACGACGCACCTGTGAGTGCAAACGAATATTCTGCCCGGTCGACAGCGGGCGATAATTGGCGGCGATGGCGAGCTGTTTCCATTTTTCCAAATCCCTGGGCGGGATGCGAACATCGGAATCTCCGCGCTGAATTTTGGCATGGAGCTCCGGGTCCTCCTCCGCGATGACAGCCATCAGATCCGGATCCATGGTCAGAATTCCGGGAGCGCGCGCGAACGCAGGAATTTCGGACGGATCAGCCCCGCTGCGGCGAATCGCCTCGGCCGCCTCGGCACTTGAAAAGCGCTCCCGCTTCCAGACGCGCAGAGCGTTCTCCCGAACACGCACCGCATCGGCGGCACTGCGCCATGCTTCGACTTCATCCGTCGGCACATTTCTAAAAACCGCTCCGACAGTCGTCACGCGGCTGAAGTAGGGCTTGGGATCGTCTTCAACCGGAACGATTTTTCCGGCGCGAAGGGTCGCGTCATGAATGCGGGCAACCGCATCCTTGAGCATGATATCTCGCTGTTCCTGAGGCAATCCTGATGGTAAAAAAATCAGCACGCTTCCGGTGGACCTGGCGCCCGTGATTCCGAAGCCCAATCCTTGACTGCCCCATTTTTCGGACAGTCCGGTGAGCGCGTCCAGAATGATGGGGTTGATGGACACCGGTCCGATTTTTTCCCGCAAGGCCACGGCGGACTGGGACAGCCGGCCCATTTCGTCGGTGCGTCCCACATGCATCGCGCCGATCATCTCGTCGGTGATCTGCGACCAGGCGTCTGCCGCGTCAACCGCGGAATTGAGCGCGTGTGTGGTATAAAATTCCTCCAACGATGTTTCGGCCGGGTCGGTCAGGCCAACGCGAATCACATACACGCCCTGATTCAGGGCGGTCAAAGCGGACGGCGTAAGCAGAATCGGACGGATTCGCGGCAGAATCCGTCCCGGATAGCGCACTTTGCGGCCGTCAGGTAATGTTCCCTCAAGCGCGGAACCGGCCGCAATCACTCGAACACCGCCGCTCGCGGGCGCGGTGTTGTCCTGCGTGCCCGAAAATTGACCCTGATTGAACGCCACCTCCTGTCCGTTTAAAATTGCCGCGGGCATTCGTTCATTCTGATCCAGCCGCTCCCAGGCCACCTGCCCAATTTGAATCTGCTCATCATTTGCCGTAGCGGCCGGCGAAGTTTGGACGATTCGGCTGAGCGCCAGATCCAACGCGGTCGTGAGCGCGCTGCTCACCGCCACGCCGGAACCGGCTTCAATGTTGTCGACATAAAGCCGTATCTTGAGCCCCTTACCAACGCCAAGGAATCCCGCCATGATCCGCCGCACCGACTCCACGGAAGATTCGGCGCCTCCCCTGCGTGCTAACTCCAGAATTCGCTTGGGAAAAATTCCGGAAGCAATCAGCGTGTTGCGCACCAGATCCGCCTTGGACTTGCTCAAAAGGTCGTCGGCATTTTTGAACTTCTGCAAAAACCCCATGTCGAGAGATTCGACGGTGATGAATGCGCCGTCCATCGAATCCAGATCAGCGATCTCAAATTGGATACGAACATTGCGGCCCATAGATCCGTCAGACCGGGTCATTTCGTACGATGTGTTCAAAATGTTATAAGTCCATGGGCGGGTTGTGGAAACGCCCGCAAAATCGCCGATTCCTCCGGCGGACAGCTCTCCTCGAACGGGCGACTCGACCTCAAACGCCGTCACGGTTCCGTTGCGGTAGGGTGTTGCGGCTTGAGGGGCTCGCTCGGTATATGTCCGCCAGCCGGCCGCATCCAGTGTGTTGAGCCGATCGATTCGTTCGAGCCATTGGGCGCGGTCGGGATCGAGCTGAAAAAGCTCCAGCTTGCGCGCATCATCCACATGGAGCTGATAAAGCTTTTTAGCCAGGCCTTCGTAGTATTTGGTGAGCCACTCGGCGGCCTTGATCGAGTGTCCGGCCAGCCGGCCCTCCGGAAGATTGGGATCGACCGCGAACCAGATAAGCGCTTCCTCAATCGCGCCGCGATACTCCTCGACGGTCTCGACCTCCCGGAGCCGGCGGAACACTTTGTAGGATGGGGTGAGGCCGCCGGCCGGATCCATTTTTTCAAGCGGCTTGCCGGCATAGAGCGCGACGCCGTACACATGGGTCAGCCATTTGGCCGCAAACGCCCGCACGCCGTTGTTGACCCTTAAGTCGCCTTCCAGCCGCGGGTCAAAGATAAGTATGTGAAGCGCCTGCGCGATTCGCATGAGCGAATCAAAGTCGCGGCCGTGCAAACCCTCGACGGAGGCCTTCAACAGATGCGCGTTGCTGATCCTCAGGTCATAAACGATATTTTCCACCGCGATGCGGCCGATCGGCGCGGTGCTGACATACTGCTTATAGGCGTTTTCCCAATCCGTCTCCACCGAAGCGACTTCGGGGTCTCCGGATTCCGGCAGATCCGGCATGAGCTCGCGCGGCGGCGCGTACACAGACCCGCCGACGGTCTTGAAGTAAACGCTTTTGGTGAGCCGGCGCATCTGGCGGACACGGTTGAACGCCATCAGCGCGACGCGATAATCACCCGCGTATTCAGGTCTCGACGCACGCGGCGCGCGGCGATCCAGATCGAGCGCGGTCTTGCCGATCCGATAAAACTCCCGCACGATCAAAGTCCGCGCCGCCTGTGCCTCTTCCATTTTTCCCTGATAAAGCGCCTCCCGATATTCACGCTCATAACGCCCGTCCAGCTCCGCAAACACCTCCGCGAGCGTCCGACGCCCGTCTTCAGCTTTTAAACTCATCGGATCCGAACCCAAAATCCCCGATACTTCCGTTTGCGCCAACCTCGCCCCCGCCGATATTCCAGAACCTGGAACAACTCCAAGAACAGGCTTTTTTTCGTCTTCCGGTCCGGCTAGCGGGGTCAACAAAACCAAGCCGGGTCCGCCGCGCGAGAGCGGCTCCACTGGGGCATTCGGATCAAATTCCTTCAGAACGCCAAATGTATTGATCCGGCGAACCCAGGCAAGTGTCGGGCGTTCCTGAGAACCCTTCAGGACGCTGACATCGGCGGGAGGAGCCACTTCCACGGATTTAACGGGAACGCTATAAATCTCGATCGACTTTTTCTCATGATCAAAATAGAGATATATCCGCATGTTAAAATCGGACTGATTGTCATATTTGAAGGTGTCTGTGATCGCGGTTCCGGCGGCTACAAAAAACGGGCTTTTCACATCCCATCTTTTACCCAAAATCTTGTCCAAGCCGATGGTCAGTAAGGATATTGCGAAGTTTAGAGCGTCCTCGCTCGTGGTCCATCCGCCATAGCTTGTAAAATCAAGGCGCAGAGCATCCCCCCGGTCCAAGGCCTGCCAAAAATCTTGTACAGTTTCGTGGTCGCTGATTTTAAGAAATTCAAATGCAGAAACATTCCCTGTTTTTGCCCGCCCTTTCAAAAATACTTCAAGCTCAGGCTCCACTCCCGCCAACCGCGCTCCGTTGGTAACGGGACCCAATCGAACTTGGGAGAGACCGGCCAATGCCGCCGTGCCCCCGACGATCGTCGAGAAATGGGCTGTCATTTCTCCCAGCGGAATCTCGTGAATCTGGACCGGACTGTCATCACCGTCCATGCCGGCGATCACGGTGGTTGTGCGGCGGCCAAGCGGGCGGCTTTGGCTGATCAGGCGCACGAGAACCGGCTTGAGATCGATGTTGGACTCGGTGTATTCGACATCCAGCACGGCTCGGGTGTCAGTCCCCGGCTTCCAAACCCAATATTCTTTGTTGGGACTGCCGGGTTCGCTCAAGTGGCGAATTTGGATGGGCTTTAAAAATTGCCGGAAGACCGGGTCCTCTTTCCACTGCCGCACCACCTCCACAGCCTCTTTTGAATCCGGCATCGCTTGAGTCAGATGCGCCAATTCGCCGATCACATCGCCTTCGCCCCTGATTCCCAGACGCACCTCGTCGGGAGCTCCGTAGTTTTTGATGATCGTGACCGCTCCGTGGGTGATCGCCAACACACTGGCGCCTCCCGCCGTAAGGACCTGATCTCCTTCGCGCATGAGCACCGTGCCGGCCGGATATTCGGTGACCGGAAAGCTCGGGATACGCTCAAGAACGAGCTTGCGCATGGCCTGCCGCACTTCCATACCGGCCGTCAACGCTGCCGCGACCCGCCGAACATCCTCACGAACACCGATCACGCTTCGCCAAAACTCCGGGTCGGCCCATTGTTCTTCCGACGCGGCATTCACCGTCTCAAAAATGCTTGCGGACACCCCTGGGGTTTGATGAGTCCCGTCGTCGCCAAGAATGCCACCAAGTTCCTGCCGGCTGATCGGAATCGGATAACCTTCGGAATCCACAAGTTCGGCCGGATCATGCGCCAACGAATTATTGCGAACAATGTCCTCGATGGCCGGATCCGCGCCGTCAAGATGCAGCTGCGCCTTGACGATCTGCGCGTAAGAAACGGGCACGATCCCCCGGCGCACCGCTTCGTTCAGCGACAACAAAAACGCTCCGTACGCCGCGACCAGTTCCTCCCGCGTAAGTCCCGCGCGAGCGGAGGCATCTTTAAAAAGCTGGTTGAACCGGCCGATTTTACGGATCCAAGGATGATCCCACCGATCGGTGTATCGCGCCTGCGAATCGCGATGAGAAATAAGTTGAAGCAATTTCCATGCCGGCCGGACACGGCGGAAGCCGACCAAGCGTACCAGCGGACCGGTGATATGTCGGTCGAGCCAGGAGCCGATGAGCGGTAAATGTGATGGCGCGTCGATCAGCCGCGTGATCGGATTGCGCCGGATAAACTCGCGATAATATCCCGATGCCGCCTCCCAATACGCCTCGCTGTAATCCCCCGCATCCAAATACGCGATCAAAAATTTATGTGAATCAACTTTTTTGGAATCTTTGCCATACTTGAGCTGATTCACCCGCGTCGCCATTGCCAGAATCTCGCGGCGCAGTTCTTCCCGCTCCTCCGGCGAGACATCTCCCCACGCCAGCCGCGCTCCGCCGGGAACGTGGCGAATGGAAAAACGAGTGACGGGAGCCGCGTTTTTTGAATTCAAGGGAATGCCGTAAGCGCCGCGGCCCGTCTGAAGCGCTATGCGCTGTACGGTGGTGGGCGTTGTGATTTTGATGACCTCCGTCTTGGGCGCAGCTTTTGTGCCTTCGAAAATTTTCATCTCGCTGAAGGTCCCAGGGTCCTGTGACACGGGTATGAGTTGAAGTCCGAGCTTCTCTCCCTCTTCAAGGGTGTATTCAATCACGAGCTGGTCGCCGGCTTTGAGCTCGAGATTCGGGCTGTAATCCACCCACACGGCGCTGGAAGCATTGTCACGGGCGGTGTAACTGCCGCGCGCGCTCGCCGGCTGACCGCCCCAGATTTCCCTGCCTCCGACCGGAATTTTTTGAGCGTCGGCGGGACCTGCGGGCTTGAACCAATCCTTAAAGAGCCCCGGCACGTCCCCTTGAATACCCCACGCGTGACCGCCGCGCTCGTTGAGAACCTTCCAGGCCTCGTTGGACCACTCGAACGCGGTGAACGAACCCCACCATCCGCTGGCCTCTGCCGCCGGTTGAACCGCCTTGAAGTACGCCGCGTCGTTCTGGCCGGGAGCGCCGATTTCCGTCACAAAAAACGGCAGTTCGATCCGGCGCGAGAGCTCAAATACCCGCGCCAGCTCCGACTGAACGCCGGAGGCGTTGCCGGTGTATTTGCCGCGTTGGAAGTCAATTTCCGGATAAACATTTCCGCCGATGCCGCTCCACACGCTCTTGGTGCCGGCGGGCAGGCTCTTCAAAAGCGCCGGGTTGGTCCCGGTCGCGCGAATCAAATCCGCCTCGGCGTCCGTCAGCGACCCGTGCCCCAAAAGCACCGGATGCGATGTTCTCAAACCCGCTTCCGTCTGCCGAACGAGCGCGGCCAGTCCCGCGGCGTACGGGTAAAGCCGCGCTCTGGGCAGGAATCCCTGCTTCAACTCCGCCGCCGAATAGTTCATTTCGTTGCCAATCACCCACGCGAAGAGCCATGGTTCCCTCGCGTACGTTTTGACCCAATCCTGAACGCTCCGGGCGATCTTGCCGTGTTCGGCCGGCTTGTCCTCCGCCAAACGCGGTGAACCGGGCAGATCTTCCTGTCCGGCCCAATGCCCCGCCATCACGCGCAGGCCGTACAATTGGTAAGCCCGCCCCAGAATCTCCTTGGTTTTGCGAATGTCGGCCGCGTCGGCCAAAGGCAAGTGATACACGCGGATCAGCTTGATCCCGTGTTGTTGGGTCATCACGCGTCCGTCATCCTTGCCGCGCGCGCTCAACCCCAAACGCTTCAACACCGGATCGTTCGCCGGAAGCAGCGGCGCAAAAAGCTCCGCCATTTTGCCGTGCGTGTAATAAGCAATGTTCTTGCCGTCTTCCGTCGGCTGATACACGACACCGGTCAAGTCGGACTTTTTAAGCTCCACTTCTTTCGCCGCCGCGCCGTCCTTATGAAAAATTTTAACCGTCCCCTTCGCCGGATCCGCGTCCACACGGACGGTCTGCGCCTTCGCGCCCGCCAAGGCCGCCGCGGCCGCCATAACCGCAGACACCCAACCCCTCCACCGCTCCGCCAATCTCGCCCCGCCGACACCGCGTCTTTTGGCTTCGGCTTGGAGCGCCTCGATCAATCCGGGTCGAACCGCATTAATTTTTTCTCGCTGCTGCAAAAGAAGGCTCCCCCACACCTCTCTTCGATGCTTGATGAGCGGAGATTCGGTCTGAACCGAACCGCCGGTAGCCAGCGGATCTCCCTTATTGATGGCCCCATTCAGTTTATAAACATCGGCTTCGGATTTTCCTGCCATCAAAAAAACATTGTTCACCGGCAGACTCACCAGCCACCAGGGTTGACGAGACTGGGGATGCGCCACTAGGTCCAGACTGACCGCTTCCGGCAGGTCCAAAATCTTGCCGGACAACTCCAACAAAAGATTCTGCGCCCGCGCGACGCCGGCCGCGTCCCCCGCC
>JAGVCY010000073.1 GCA_020058965.1 Candidatus Omnitrophota bacterium
CTCAAGCGCCTCGATCTGCTCGGTGACCTTCATGGTCGAAATTTCGGCCGTGATGGCCGCCCCGACCCTTCCCGCGATGACGAGCGAGGTCAGCACAGGGCCGATTTCGCGGGTCACCGAAACGGCAACAAGCGCCGCCACATAAATGGTCGCGCCCATCCGCTCCAGCTGGTAAGCGCTCTGCATCGCCAGAACCATGCCCATCGAAAAACAAACAAAACAAACAATTAGAATCGAATTGACGCCGCCGAACACCGCTTGAACGGCGGTGTATTCGATGGACAAGGGCTTTTTCTTAAAAGGGCCGACGAAGATCCAATAGATCGTCTGCAGCATCAGGACGGTGATTTCCCGGATTTGCACGAAGACCGACAACACTGCCCCGCCGATGGCCGATAAAAAAGCGATCATACTGATTATTTAAATTTTCCGACGGCCGTCATATCGTCCGGGCAAATTCCGAATAACTTGTCGAGCTTGGTGATCTCAAAAAGACTGCGGACCTTGTCCGACAAATGCGTCAGGTACATGGCGCCGCCCCTGGAACGCGTTTTTTTGAGGATTTCGACCAGCGTTGCCAGTCCGGAGCTGTCCACATAGTTGACTTTGGATAAATTGATCACCAACTTGGGGTTGGAGACTTTTTCCATTTCTTTTTTCAGCTGCGGGGATGTGGAAATATTGATCTCTCCTTCGATCGCCGCAACTGCAATTCCGTTTGATTCGCTGAGTTTAATTTCCATGTGCTTCCTCTCTCCTGAGTGCTGACTGACGACCCTGTATCGATTCTTCTAAGATTTTTTATTTTTCCGATTTTTACTGATAGCCACCGCGTGATTATTCGGGTCGTACTCCAACCGGTCCATCAAGTGCTTCACCAAATAAACTCCGCGGCCGCTGTACGCCTCAATGTTGTCCTCATTCGTCGGGTCCTTGACCTTGGCGACATCAAACCCCTTGCCCTTGTCCTGCACCTGAATTCTGAGTTCCGTCAAATCGTAGCTCGCGGTGATGCGCACCGGAACCTCGCGCTTCATGGCGTTTCCATGCTTCATCGCGTTGATCAGAATTTCTTCGAAACTCAGCCGAAGGTCAAACCGATCGGATTCATCCAGATTCAGATCCTTAAAAAAATCAAACACGCGCTTGGTCGCGTTGGGTATTTCATCCAGAGCGCTGGCGACCTCAAACTGAAGTTTCTGCAAGCCGTTGGACTGGGACTCTTTCGTCATTGTTCGGCAACCTGCCCCATTCCGCGATATTTCTCATACCGTTCGCTCACGAGAGTATCCTCGGATTTTTCTGATAGTTCAGCCAATGATTTGAGAATGGTTTTTTTAATTTCCTGCGCGGTGAGTTCGAGACCGAAGTGAGCGCCGCCAAGCGGCTCCCGGACGATCCCGTCAATGATGCCGAGCTGCAGCAGGTCTTTTGCGGTCAACTTGAGCGCCGCGGCCGCTTCCGGCGCCTTTTTGTGATCTTTCCACAGAATGGCGGCGCAGCCTTCGGGCGAGATCACGGAATAGTAGGCGTTTTCGAGCACAAAAACACGGTCCGTGACGCCGATGCCCAGCGCGCCGCCGGATCCGCCCTCACCGATCACGAACGCCATCGTGGGCACGCGAAGATCGGTCATTTCGCGCAGATTCAGCGCGATCATATTGGCCTGCCCCCGCTCTTCCGCACCCACGCCCGGATAAGCACCCGGTGTGTCGATGAGGCAAATGATCGGAATCCCAAATTTTTCGGCCAATTTCATAAGCCGCATGGCCTTGCGGTAACCTTCCGGATGCGCACTGCCGAAGTTACGAAAAATATTTTCTTTGGCGTCGCGGCCTTTTTGATGACCCATCACGCAGACGCGCTTGCCGTCCAAATAGCCAAAACCCCCGACCAGGGCCTTGTCATCGGCAAATGCCCGGTCGCCGTAAATTTCTTCAAAGTCAGTCAAAAGAATTCGAATGTAATCCATCGCATAGGGGCGCTTCGGATGTCGGGCGATCTGAACCCGCTGCCAGGGCGTGAGACGGGAATAGGTGTGCTCCTTCACCTCGAGCAGTTTGGTCTCGAGCTTTTTGATCTCCTGCTGAAGATCGACCGGTCCCGCTTGCGAGAGATTCTTGAGGTCGCTGATCTTGCTTTCGAGGTCGAGGATGGGTTTTTCAAAATCCAGGATATGTGCCATGGGTTCCTTACAATCGATTAATCGACGATCGTTACTTCTGTGCCGTCCGGGAGCAGATCAAACAAGGGTTCGATGTCCGCATTGAGCATCCGGATGCAGCCAAGCGTGGCAAATTGTCCAATTTCTTCGGGCTTGGAGGTGCCGTGAATGCCGTAACCTTCCTTGTCCAAGCCCATCCAACGCGTCCCCAAAGGATTATCGGGAGACCCGTATGGTACCACCTTCCCTTCGTAGTACCAAGTCGGGTTTTTTAAGTGATTTATGATCTTAAAGGCGCCCACCGGTGTGGACCGGTCTTTTCCGGTGGCAATACGGTAGGAGCGCACCGTGCTCTGGCCCGCGTTAAGGGCCAGCAAGTTCTGTGACTTATTGACCACGATTGACCAGCGGTCCTTCATGATCTTAAGCTTCTGACCCGGGTGAATCCGATCGCTGGGTAAAAAATTGCTTGCCTGGATCAGCCCCGGCGTGACCGCATACTTTTTTGCAATGCGCGTCAGATTATCACCTGTCCGAACTTCATAATCGACGCTATTAGCGGCATTTAGGGATTTAAAATAGTTCTCGAGCAG
>JAGVCY010000076.1 GCA_020058965.1 Candidatus Omnitrophota bacterium
CAATTTCAAGGGTAAGCGGGTGATAGAAGATTACAAGCCGTCCCAACTCATCAACGCCGTTTTGGATGCAAAACCCGGCGATGTAGCGGCCGCGTTCCTTCGTGACACAATGAAAAATATCTACACCGAACTTTTTGAAGAAAATCCAGAGACCAAGCAGCTCCGTCTTTACGACATTGCGATGGACGAATCCTTCCGCCTCATCAACGCAGGCGCCTACGCCCAGGGCAAGTCACGCGAGCCGTTCCGTTACACGGCCGCCGATCAAGAGCTTCTGGCGGACCGCAAAAAAGAAATCAATAACAAGATGGAATCCATCCGTAAAGAATCAGGCAACGAGGCTTTTGACCGGTACCTGAAATGGGCCGGCATCAGTCTGGATCAGGAAGCCGAGCGCCAGGCCCGTCTGATGATTCAAGGCAAGTCCTGGCCCGACATCGAGCGCAAGCTCCGCATGGAAATCGATTACTTTAGAACCGCTTTGACCTCCAGCAAAGTTCGTTTTCCGTCACCGTCAATCATGGGCACAGTCAGACGGATAGTCGAATCAGTAACCAATGGAGCGGACATCCGGTATAACAAGGCGGGTTCCAAATCCAAGATTTTTGAAGCTGGGCGTCCCACCGCGACGGAAGACACCAATGGCGAATTTGCTCATTTTTCTTATGGTCGTTCCGTCAACATGCTGCGCGAAGACTTCAAGCAGTTGGGGCAGACCCGCTCCGACGGCGTCGGCGGCTACTTCTCGGAGTGGGGATTCGTGATCATGCCGGTGGAAAACGCCAATAGCATGGATTCGGAGCAAGAAAAAATGTATAAAGAAGGGTTAGTTCACGAGCTCGGCGGTCACGCCACCGCGATGGGCGATTTGGAGCATGACCACGACGAGGCCCGTAACGAATACCAGCGCCGCCGCCGCGATCGCGACACCAACGCTTTGGCCAAAACACCTATCGCGTCTGGTGAAGAAAAACCCGGAGATTGGTACCAGGGGCTCTACAAAGATCTGCGCCGCCGCGTCATCACCGGCGAATTGAACGAGCAGGATCTCATCGACGGCTACTTCGCCGGCGATCCCACCCAACTCGGGACATCCCTTACGCCCCAGGAGCTGGAAGACGCGATCGCTCCGTACGCCGACCTGTCCGGCCGCATCGAAGTGGTTGTCGGCGATGATGTGATGAGCTTGGATTCTTTGAGAATCCTGCTGTCAGACCTCAATATGAATCCGTTGGCCGGAGAGGTCCGGTTGAGTTACACATTCACCAAGGGATCCGAAGACTCGTCGGCCGTTCCGGATCGAATCGCCGTGCGGGTGATTCGTGGATTTGATGTGGTCGCCGAATCTCTGGGCAAAGAAAATGCCGCCGATCTCATTGGCTCGATGACCGTGGGCAAGTCCTCGGATGCCCGGTCGGCCGAACGGCTGAAGGACATTGCCCATACGATCGAGACAATCGACCTCAGTCAATTTGCGGTGTCCGCGGCCGAAATCCAAGCTGGCCCGTCGTCAGATCTTCTTGCAGACAAGCTCAAGCAAATTCAAGATCAATTGGATGAACTCGCTGAATACAAGAAATTCGATGTTCATGAGCCCCTGACAGCCGGCGCTCTGGATAAGCTCAATCAAGCGTTGATGGGCTTGGTCGCCAATCAGATTTTGTCCGCCGATGCGGTGACTGGTTCCAGGGTAGCTGCAACGGTCGTTTTGGGCCGCCGGCTTAAAGCGGCGCAGGAGCTGATAGCGGCTGTTCTTGAGATTTTTCCCGCCAGCAGGAGAATGGACGCGCGAGCCGACTGGCACGCGACTCTCGCCGGCGCTGTGTTAGAAATGGTGACCAAGCTTAAGAAGAGCAAGCATCCTCAAGCGGATGCGGTCGGCCGCTACTTGATCGGCCGTTTTGAGATCAAGGGATCTGGGTCCAACCTAGTTCTAGCTGCAGACAAAGCGCTTGCCGAAAAAATCGCCAAATCCCAGGAGTCCGAGAATTCCGATCCAGCCGAAACACCTGTCGCCGCCGCGATGACCCAAATCGAAGCAATGGTTCTGGATCAAGCCCCAGCGTCCGGAGATTCGGCCGCGTCCAAAGATTGGTCGCTTGTGACTTCAGCCCTCGATCCCAAGTCCGACAAGGTCACGCGCGGACACCTCGTGTCGGCCATGACCTACGCGTGGCTCGACAACGCCGTTCCTCCGCGGAGCCCCGCCGACGCCCTGGTCGAGAAGATCCGCCGCCATGAAGCGTTTGCCTCGAAAGGGGACGAACTCTCACTCTGGCAGACCGAAGCCAGCTCGCGCTCCGGCTCCGGATCGACTTTCAAAGGGATGAATGTGCTCGTCTTCCGTGACGCCAAGACCATGGCGGAGTATCTGGGGAGGTTCCAAGAAATGCTGGAGACAGACGGCGCCTCTCAACCGGGCGCGTCGAACAAACAGGCGGTCGGACATGACTACCGGATAGCTGACATCGTTCGAATTCTCAACGCGATGCGGAACCAAAGTCCCAACCGGATCCTTGCCGCCGCCCAACAAAAGCTCGCTGACTTTTTGATCAAAAACGAAATCATCACCGACAACGGCAACCGTTATCGCGAATCTATCAAGAACTCCGCCCTTTTGGCCATGAGCGCCGATCTAGCTCAGTCCAACCCGCGGCTTTTCCGTGAAACGGTCAACCACGAACTTTTTGCTCATGGAGTGCATTTTACCCAGCCTAAGCGCGATGGCCAGATTCGGAAGATTTGGAAATCTCTGACCCGTTCCGAGCGCACCGCCATCACGGGACTGCTCCGCCTGATGGGCTACACCAAGCGCGATGACAAGTTGATCCTCACCGAGTTCGCCGCGTTCATGCGCGACTCCAGGACATTCCTCGACGAAGTGGACGGCTCCTTGAGAGATCCGCAAAAATCCGCCGAAGCCCGCCGTCTGCTTAACTTGCTGGGCAGTCCCGATCGACGTCAGAGTCTGCTGATCGGATTGGAGGACAGCTTCAAAGCACTCGATGCCGAATACACACCCGAACTCTCGCGGCTGACCCGAGTAGCGCAACCCACTTCTGAAGTCGTGACCGCCGCAACCTGGCCGGCCGTTAAAGACGGTGTTTTGAAGATTGAGAACGAGTCGTTCGGCGGGCGTACGGGCATGACTCCGATGGACGAAGATACATTTCTCAAAGTCGTTGACCATCCAGAAGGAATTATGGTGGTTCTGAAAAAAGGAAACGACATCATCGGCTATGCTTCCGGCGGTCCCGTTGAATGGGATCGGTATTCAGCAAGCTTCGCGGGTCATCCGAACGAAAACGGAAAAGTACCGGATGCCAATTGGAACAAAACATCAGGCGAGGGAAAAACCGCCTATCTGGAATCCCGCGCGATCGCTCCGGAGTTCAGGCGTATGGGACTGGGCAACGATCTTCGCAACGCTTTCTTAAAAGCCGCGGCCGACAAAGGATACGACGCGGTGACCGCCCACATGATCAAGGGTGCAGCGCAAAAGTTGAATCCCAGACCTCAAGTGATCGCAACTGTTTCCAACTACAGCAACACGGGACACGAGTACGAGTATTCTCAAGTTTTTCTTCCCGACTACGCGAACAAACTGATGGAAGAGTTCAAAGCTCTCTTGGCCGTCGCTCCCAAATCTGCACCCAATGACGGCGCGCGTCTCGCGGTTCAATTGCCGAAGACTCCGATCGGCGCGGCCGCCGGATCGCCTCCTCCGCCGAATCCTTCGGCGACCGATTCGATCGCGAACGCTCAGCTCGCTATGCCAAGTATTGTGGCCGGTGCGGTGAAATCTGATGGTGCAAATAACGATGATAATGCCCAGCGAGAGATCACCAGGTTAACTGACTCACTCGGATCGCGGTTGTCGGGTCAGGGGATACTCCGGCCGGCGTTCATGGCCTTGGTGGCCTCTCTGATGATGACTTTGACCCCGGACGAAGTGGCCGCCACCAACGGACCGGCCTTCAAGCGCGCGGTCGATACCTACACGACCTCGAATCCCACTACCGACGCCGCTCGCACCGCCAAGTTCGCTACCAGCAACATGCCCGCGGTCTGGACCTTCCTCAAGGAACACCAACTTCAGCAAGCCCTGCGGCGTTTGATGGTCGACCCAAGCATCCCGAACACGACCTACGCGATTCACGCGAGCTTCGTCGTCGGAGAGGGTGGTTTGAGCGCCTTGGCCGCGTTGGTTCCTCAGCAGTCCCGTGCCTCCGTTGCGATCTGGTTCGGCGATCCAGCGGTGGTCGACACCGCTGATCTGCCCGTCCAGGCTCAAGCGCTCGGGTTCCGAATCGTCCAGGGCTCCGCCAGTCCCGCGGAGGCGTTGTCGGTTCTCACCGAGGCCGAACCCGGCCGGCGGATCGTCCTCACGATGCCCGACGCCGCCGTCGATCCGAACCGCGACGAGGTGATTTTTGCCCAAAAATCCGCCGCCTCCGAATTCCAAAAAACCACCTTCGTAATCGTCGGCAAAGACATCCCTAGCGCTCCCAACACAGCCCTGGCCGCCTCACTCATCGGCGCTGTGCGGGGCGACACCGCCGCCGGCACGGTCTCTACACCGGTTAAGACCCTGCTCCAAAAGTACGGCTTTGCCTGGATCCAGACCCCCATCAACTGGCTCCGCCAAATCCTCTCCCTAACCGAATCCGCAGTCTCCGCCTGATTTTTCCAGAAGCAGTAGCGTAGGGGTCAGACCATTCCCTCCAGATGAGCTTGTGGCGACGCTGGCTGGAGCTGCGGCGGGGACTTGGTCCTTCGCCGCCGGCCTTTTGGCCCGCGACCAGCACATTGCCATAGGCCGCTTCACCGCTCCCGTCCAGAACTTCCTCAACCGCTACCGCGGTTTTATCCGCCTGATTTCCTCGCCGTACAATCTGGTTCGCGAACTCATCCTCTCCCTGACCGCCTCAGCCGTTTCCGCCTAGTTTCATCCTTAGCTTCCCACACCCACCCGTTAATCAAAACAATTTTTAACTAAATCAAAAATTTAGTAATAAATCCAACCTCCAAAACCGTCTATATGGGTAGGGGGGTGATGAGTATGCCGAGACCTGATTCTGGACCGTATTTGGGGCTTCCGACCGATTATGGGCAATTGTTTTTGGAGATAAAGCGGCGGATCCAACGAACCCGTTTACGGACCGTCTTGGCCGCGAACACGGCCATGATTCTACTGTATTGGGATATTGGTAGCTTGATTCTCGACAGACAGGATAAAGAGGGCTGGGGTGCCCGCGTTATCGACCGCCTCGCCTCGGATATTCGTGGAGCATTTTCGGACATACGAGGGATGTCTCCCCGCAATTTAAAGTATATGCGGGCCTTTGCCGCCGCCTGGGCCGATCGGAGATTTGTGCAAGAGGCTCTTGCACAAATTCCCTGGTATCACCATATCGCTCTTCTCGAAAAATGCCGTACTTTCGATGAGCGTTTGTGGTACGCCAGACAGAGTCTTGCGAAAGGTTGGTCGCATAGCATTCTGTCCGCTCAGATTCGAAGCCGCGTACACGAACGGCAAGGCAAGGCCATTTCCAACTTCAAGAGAGCTCTGCCCTCATCCGATTCCGACATGGCGTCACAAATATTCAAGGATCCTTATCTTTTTGATTTTCTCGGAACCGCGGATCCGCGACGTGAAAGCGAAGTTGAGCAGGCGCTCGTAAGCCATGTTCAGCGGTTCCTGCTTGAACTCGGCACTGGTTTTGCGTTTGTGGGTCGGCAAGTTTTGATCGAGGTTGGAAATCGAGATTTTTATATCGATCTACTTTTCTACCACTTGCAACTCCGCCGATATGTGGTTATCGAACTTAAGGCGGTCCCATTCGAACCGGCCTTTGTCGGACAGCTAAATTTGTATCTGTCGGCGGCGGATGATCTACTTAAACACAGGGACGACAAGTCCACAATCGGCCTCTTGCTTTGCCGGTCAAAAGACAAGCTCGTGGCGGAATACGCGTTACGGGATTTTAAAAAACCCATTGGAGTTGCCGATTGGGAGACGAAATTGCTCGGAAAGCTTCCAAAAGAGTTGAAAAGTAGTTTACCCACCGTAGAGGAGATTGAGACCGAGTTAACACAAGGACGGTAGAGAGGCTTTTCCAAATAAAGAGCCCCTCCTTCCTCCTCCTTCTCTAAAAAGACAACAAACAAATATTCGCTTCCAGGTACAAACTGTACCTGCCGACGGAGGAAGAGCTTGCCAGGGAGCTGAATCGAAGTCGCTGATTTCGTGAAGGGGCCAGACTGTTTTATTAAAACCGAATTTAGAAAATGAGCCGTTCTCCAAAACCGTCTATGGGGCAGGGGACATCCGATTGTTCATCCAATTTATCATCCATTTTGAACGATTCGAGTGTTGACTGCCTCCGGCTGCGGCAGTAGAATAACTCAGTTTCAAACAGCCACAAAAAATATTTTACTTTTATTTTACATATGTTTTCGGACCCCGTTGTCGGGAGTCTCTTCTTTGGCCGCGAAGAGGTTCTCGAAACTCTAAAAAAGCGTGTCGATGCCTTCCGGGACGGCTACCGCCAGAACCTTGCATTAATTGGCGAGGAGCGGCTCGGGAAGACATCGGTCGTTCATCAATACCTGCACGTGTCTCACGACAGACGCGTTCTGCCTGTTTTTATTGACCTCACTCACCAAACGCTCGAAACTTTCATCCAACATTTTTGCCGCACGCTTTTGTTCCAGGCGTTGGTCGGGGCGAAGGCCGCTGACGATGCAGTTGCGGTTACAAATTGGGAAGAGATGCTGGCTCGCGCCCAAAGCGTCTGCCCGAGGACGGTTGAAGCAATTCGTGCCGTGCTCGCCGTTCTGCAGGCCGGTGAGGGAGAACGCGCTTTTTCGATGGTATTTGAACTCACGACACAGATGTTCCGTGAAACAGGCCGGCGGTGCGTTGTTATTTTGGATGAATTCCATCGGCTGGGAGATTTTCCGGTCCGGCAGGCATTTCAGGTCTTTGGAAAGCGCCTCATGGTTCAGAAGGAAACTCAGTACATTCTACTGAGTTCCTCGGTGCGCCTCTCCCGCGAAATACTCGCCCAGAAGCTGGCCCTCCTTTTTGGACATTTTGAGCGGATCGATCTGGGGCCTTTTGACTTCGCGACCTCCGACCGATTCATTATCCGGCATTTGGAGCCGGCCGTTTTGGACGCGCCCACCCGGCGTTTCCTGATCGCCATGACCGACGGGCATCCGTTTTACCTGAATGCACTG
>JAGVCY010000116.1 GCA_020058965.1 Candidatus Omnitrophota bacterium
CTAGGCGCACCAAGCGCCGTGTGGTCCTCCCACGCAAGCGCCGGTGCAACGACGCAGACGCGGCCATTTCAGCAATTTTTGTTTAGTACATACCTCCGCCGCCCATACCGCCCATTCCACCCGGGGCACCGGCTCCGTCAGGAGCTTTGTCCTCTTCAGGCATGTCGGTGATGATGGCTTCGGTCGTGAGCAGGAGCGACGCGATGGACGCGGCGTTCTGCAGAGAGTTACGAACTACCTTGGCGGGATCCACGACACCCGCTTCCATGAGGTCTTCGAACTCTCCGGTCGCGGCGTTAAAGCCGAACGCGCCTTTGCCTTCTTTGACGCGGTTGATGACTACGGAGCCCTCAAAACCGGCGTTCTCGGCGATCTGGCGCATGGGCTGTTCGATGGCGCGGCGAACGATTTCGACGCCGACCTTCTCGTCGCCCTTAAGCTTCAGCGCGTCGAGCACGGGCTGGCAACGCACGAGCGTCACACCGCCGCCGGGAACGATACCTTCTTCCACCGCAGCGCGGGTGGCGTGAAGGGCGTCTTCGACGCGGGCCTTCTTTTCTTTCATTTCAGTTTCGGTCGCGGCGCCAACATTGATGACAGCCACACCGCCGACGATCTTCGCGAGACGCTCCTGGAGCTTCTCCTTGTCATAGTCGGAGTCGGAGTCTTCGATCTGACGCTTGATCTGCTGAACGCGGCCATTGATGTCGGCGGTCTTGCCGGCACCCTGGATGACCGTGGTGTTCTCTTTGTCGATCGTGACGCGCTTGGCGCGGCCGAGATCCTTGAGTTCGATGGACTCGAGCTTAACGCCGAGGTCTTCGCTGATGAAGCGGCCGGCGGTCAGGATCGCGATATCTTCCATCATGGACTTGCGGCGATCGCCATAGCCCGGCGCCTTGACGGCACAGGCCTGGAACGTTCCGCGGATCTTGTTCACGACGAGAGTCGCAAGCGCTTCGCCTTCGGTTTCTTCCGAAATGATGAGGAGGGGCTTGCCGGACTTGGCAACCTTCTCAAGCAGCGGAAGGAGGTCCTTCATGGAGCTGATCTTTTTCTCATAGATCAGAATGAACGGCTCTTCGAGGTTGACGACCATTTTCTCGGCGTCGGTCACGAAATACGGTGACAGGTAGCCTTGGTCGAACTGCATTCCTTCGACAACTTCGAGCGTGGTCTGCGTGGACTTGGCTTCTTCGACCGTGATCACGCCGTCCTTGCCGACTTTTTCCATCGCTTCGGCAATGTGATTGCCGATGGTGGCGTCGGAGTTCGCGGCGATCGAGGCGACTTGAAGGATTTCCTTTTTATTGGCCTTGACGTCCTTGGCGAGCTTCTTGATCTCGGCGACGATGGCTTCGACGGCCTTGTCGATGCCGCGCTTAACGGCGGTCGGGTTGGCTCCGGCGGTCACGTTCTTAAGACCTTCGCGAAAAATCGCTTCGGCCAGAACGGTCGCGGTGGTCGTACCGTCACCGGCGGTGTCGGAGGTCTTGGAAGCGACTTCCTTGACCATCTCGGCGCCCATGTTCTCATACGGATCCTTCAACTCGATTTCCTTGGCGACAGTAACGCCGTCCTTGGTGATCGTGGGGGAACCGAACTTTTTGTCGATGATGACATTCCGGCCCCTTGGCCCGAGAGTCACTTTGACGGCGCGGGCGAGCTGCTCGACGCCTGAGAGAATGGCGCGACGGCCGTCCTCACTGAATTTTAATTGCTTAGCCATGATTTTCTCCTTGTTTACCGTTGAATGTCGTTTACTTCAGAATCGCGAGGATATCTTCTTCCTTAAGGATGAGATAGTCGTCGCCTTCAATTTTGAGCTCGGTCCCGCTGTAGCGGCCATAGAGGACGGTGTCGCCCGCTTTGACTTCGAGGGGCTGAAGCTTGCCGTTCTCGTCCGTACGGCCCTTGCCGACGGCAACGATCTTGCCGCGCTGTTGCTTTTCCTTGGCGGTATCGGGGATGTAAATACCGCTGGATGTCTTCTCCTCGGCTTCGAGGGGCATGATCAAAACGCGATCTGCGAGCGGCTGGACTTTAACGCCAGCTTCTTTAGCCATGGTTGCCATTGTTGACTCTCCTGTTTCCTGCTTTTGGTTGTAGATTCAAGGTCAGTTTTGCTTCGAAAATGGGTTAGCACTCAATAAACTCGAGTGCTAGCAAGGTCGTCATTGTACTTTTTTAGCGGAAGTTGTCAAGCCCGGTCGATGAGCTTGATTTCAGAGCAGTCTACACCTTCACATTCCAGACCGGAACGCGGAGGTGTTGGCGAAAAGTTTCGCCGGGAAGGAGACGCAGTTTTCGCTCTGCGATGTCGCCGCGATTCCCCAGGTGCTGGCCGAATTTTCGGAGGCAGTCCGTCGCGCCCAAATGCAACGCATGCTTGCCGTAGGCGGCGTTGGCCTTATCGATGACCCGCGAAAGCTCGCGCAGACTCTGTATCCGGCACGGGTCCTCGAAGAGGTCGTGCTGCAGCTCGCGGTCGGAACTCAACTCCCCTAATACCAGTCCCGTGTTTCGATAAAAAACCGCCGGGTCGAACAGCCGGTCAAAAAGTTCCGACACGATGCCGGCGATTTCAAGCGTCGATGATGTCGGCCGCGTGAGCCGGACTTCCAGTCCCCGGCTGCCATAGTCTTTGTCGGTGAGATGAATGCTCAGCCAGCCGGCTTTTTGCGAGTGGCGGCGGAGGCGGATGAAGGCGGATTCGGTGTTGCGCAGGAGTTGGGCGCGGACGAAGTCGCGGTCGTTGGAGGGCGGGGTAAAAGTTTTGGTCTTGCCGAGCGAAAACCGGTTGGGCTTTTCTTCCAACACGATCGGATGCACGGCCTCGCCGCGCAGTTCTCGCCACAGGTCTGATCCAATCTTACCCAGCAACTTTTGAGCAAAAGTCTGCGGCCGCGCGATGTAATCCAAAACCGTGACGACACCATGCTTCGCCAGCAGCGCCACCGCGTTGGGTCCGAACCCGCACACGCGTTCGGTTGGGATTTTTTTAAAAAATTCCTCGATCTCATACCCTTTGATGCAGACGAACCCGGCCGGTTTTTTTTCTTTGGAGCAGATCTTCGAGATCGCCTTGGTCGGGCTCAGGCCCAGCGAAACCGTGATACCCAGCTCGCGTTCGACCGCCTGCTTCATCTGAAGCGCGATTTGCTCGTACGAGGTGTGATGCACGCGCCGCAACCCCGTGATATCCGCGAACGCCTCGTCGATCGAGTATTCCTCCACGTCGGGTGTGAAGCGGCGCAGGATGTCGAAGAGCCGCTTGGAATACAGACTGTAGGATTCATAATCGCTCGGCAGGCAGATGAGCGAGGGGCAGATCTTTTTGGCTTCAAAAAGCCGCATGGGCCGCTTCACACCGAGCGCCTTGGCCTCGTAGCTGGCGCACGCGACGATCCCGCGCTCTTTGCCGGTGACGACGGGCCTTCCTTTAAGGTGCGGGTTGAGCGACTGTTCGACGCTCGTAAAAAACGCGTCGCAATCCATGTGCACGATGGCCTTGGGAAAGGATGCGAGCGAGAGAAGCGGCATAAGTTTTATTTGTAGCGACGGATGCAGGAAACGACGACCCCCGCGACCTTGAGCTCTTGTTTGGGCGTGATGATGGGATACTTGGGATTGGCCGGCACGAGCCGTATGCCCGAACCGCGTTTTTGATAAAACTTGATCGTCCATTCCCCGTCCACCTGAGCGACCACGATATCCTCATTCTGCGGCGTTCTCCCCCGCTCAACGACCACGAGATCCCCCGGCCGTACCCCCGCGTCGATCATCGAGTCGCCGGTCACTTTGACCAAAAAACTCTGCTGGGGATTACGGATCAGGTAGTCGTCCAAGCTCATCGTGTCGACCAGCTCTTCTTCGGCGGGACTGGGCCATCCCGCCTGAACCGATCCCAAAAATCGAATCCCCGCGAGCCCGTCCGACAGAAGCCGGCCCGCCGCGTCCTTGCGCAACAACTTCTTTTCCACGAGCCGGCCAATCAG
>JAGVCY010000103.1 GCA_020058965.1 Candidatus Omnitrophota bacterium
ACGTACGTCAGCGGCTTGAGCGACACGCACGCCTCGGCGAGGGTTTGGGGCGAATAAACCAGGGACTTGATCAACACCGCGACCGCAAAACTCAACAGTCCGGGCTGCCGGTCACAGGAACGAATTTCGATGTACTGCTTTAGCCGGACTTCGGGAAATAAAAAAGTAAGGTGACGCTTCCAGTCATCCAGCCGCGCCGTATGGCCGTTCAATCCTTCTTCGAGGAACTTTCGGAAGGTCCGACCCGCCGCCGGTAAACTGACGCCATTGCGTTCGATGAAAAACATGGGTACATCCAGCGCGTATTCGGCATAGTCTTTAAAAGAAAAACTTTTTTTAAAATAACATTTTGGCAGTCCGCACCGAGCGGGATCCGTATGCGACCAAATATTGGAGCGAAAGCTTTGGAAGCCGTTCGGCTGCCCTTGAGAGAGCGGCGACGCGGCGCTGATGGCGGTCAATATCGGAGCCAGCCGCGCGATCACGCCGAGCTTGAGCGCCGCATCCACTTCGTCCTTGTAGTCAATGGACACTTGCAAACTGGCGGTCATTTTCATCATCCAATGCGACAAATCACCGGTTCCAGCCAAATAGTCCCGCATGATCAGATAACGGCGCTTGGGTATCCATGCCACATCGTCCAGCCGGGCAATCGGGTGCATCCCGCCGGCGCACCAGATAAGCCCCCAGCCGCCTGTGATCTCGGCCAACACGTCCAAATGCTCCCGTTCAGCCGCCATGGCGCGGTCGATCGTCAGATCGGGAGCGGTCGAAAGTTCAAGCTGCCCTCCGGGCTCTACGCTGATCGTGTCGCCGTTACGGTGCAGCGCGATAATCCAGTCGCCTTCACGCTCGGGTTTCCATCGGTGATCTCGGGCAAGTATCTCTAAAATGGTGCGTAAGCTGCGGGGTCCGAGCACCGGCAGCGGGCGGCCAGCCGCATCGACCGCAAATTTTTCAAGCTCCAAACCGACCATGTCTTTGCCGGGTTGAATCGGCACAAAGACCGATGTCAGCTCGTTCATGCTGAGGGGGCCGGAGAGTTCGCGGGGAGTCTTGCTTGTCATTGGGTGTAGGTTTGTGTACGCTAGGTCACCATGAGGCGACTCAAGATAGGTTTTTTAATTGATCCCGTTTCCCGCATTCATCCGGCTTACGACACCAGCTTCGCGCTGATGACGGAATGTAAACGCCGCGGGCATTCCATTTTTTGCTGTGAATTGAGCGACTTGCGCGCTCATCATAACACGGTCGAAGGCCGCATGACAAAAAGCGCTCCGGACGCCGTGCGCGGTCTTTTGCCGGAGGGCTCATCTGCTTGGATGGACCTGAGCCGCCTGGATGCGTTTTTTATCCGAAAGGACCCGCCCTTCGATATGGCGTATGTGTCCGCGCTCTATCTGCTCGACGCTCTGCGCGGCAAACTCCTCATGGTAAATGATCCGCGCGGAATTCTGATGACGAACGAAAAACTAAGCATCCTGCCTTTTCTCCCCTTCTGCCCTCCCAGCATCGCAGGTTCACAGCCGGCCGCGTTCGAGGATTTTTTAAAACGCCCGTCCAAAAACGGCTGGATTTTTAAGCAGTTGTTTTACAAAGGCGGGCGCGGAATCGTATGGCTCAAGCTATCCCAAATCTCAAAAATGCCAAATCTCGTCCGCCGCCTTACCCGAAACGGGCGGGAACCGGTACTTTGCCAACACTACATCGACCACCGAAAAACGGGAGATAAACGCATCCTTATTTTAAATGGAAAAATCCTGGGCGCCATGACGCGGTTGGCGCGTGCGGGCGAATTCAGAGCCAATCTATCGCGCGGAGCCGTCGCGGCCGCGGCCAAGGTGACCTCCCGAGAAAAGGCGCTCGTGAAGCGGCTGTTCCCCTACCTGAGAAGCCGAGGACTTATTTTTACAGGAATCGATGTTTTGTCTGGGTATTTAAGCGAGATCAATGTTACGAGCCCTTCCGGCGCGCCTGAGATCAACGCTTTCAATCACACGAAGGTCGAGGCTAAAATCCTAGATTTCGTCGAGCAGAAACGGATCAAATATTCGTCGAAGTGAACAGGCGCCCGTCTTTGTCTACCGCGAGCATGATCACCAAAGCGCACAAATAAATCACCGAGATAAAGATCATCCCGCGCGCTTTAAGCGCAGTCGGTTGAGAAACAAAGTCGAGACCCATCCACAAAAATGCCACACCACCGAGAAGCGCCACAACTAGGTAAGCGCTGCCGGCCATTCCAATCCAGGCGGGCGCGACCACGGCCGCCAGGAGCAATGTCCCGCATATCATCATCGGCGCTTGCGCGCGATGACCGGTCGGATCCTCAACGCTGATCATTTTGAATCCCCCCGCGCGGTAATCCTCCTCATAAATCCAGGCGATGGCGATAAAGTGCGGGATCTGCCACAAAAATAGAATCATAAATAAAACCACCGCCCGCAGATCGATGCCGCCGTGGCCAATGGCATAACCCAGCATCGGCGGCAACGCGCCGCTGACAGCGCCGACATACAACGCCCAAGGTGTAACGCGCTTGAGCGGTGTGTAAATCACCACATAAGAAATGAGCAGCGCCGCAGCCAAAATTCCCGCCAAAGCTCCAAAAGTACTGTAGAGGTACAACCCGCCGCCAAGCGCTGTGGTCAACCCAAAAATCAAACCCTTCCAAGGCGCCATGCGCCCCTGCGCCATCGGACGATCGGCCGTTCGCTTCATCTTACGATCGGCATCGCGCTCCATCCATTGATTGAGCGCGTTGGCACCGGCGCCGATTAAAAAAACTCCTGCCAAAAGATGTAAAACATCCCACGGAACGGGCTGATGGCTGAGTCCCATCTGATAACCCGCCAAAACCGTGATAACGGCCATTGAAGTCGGGCGGGGCTTGATGAGCGTGTAATAGTCAAGCATGCGGGCGAACATAGGGTTATTTTTTTTGACTGCGCCGAGCGGTGCGGGTCGTCTCTGAGGCCAAAGTCAACACCATCGAAAATGCCAAAATCAGCGCGCCCGTCGTCTGATGAGCCGTTGTGATCAAAACTTGATCCAAGGGACGGTTAACGCCTACCGGCCGCAGCACCGTCCAGACGAAGGACCCGTAACCCAGCGCGATCTGAGCGGCCAGAAGGGCCAAAAGAATCATGGAAGCGTTTCGCAGCTGCCGATCCGCCGCATAAATCACGCGTGTTAAAATTGCCAAGACCGCAACCGCGGCCGTGACAGCAAATGCGCCGCCGATGTGCTCGACGATCGCCCGACCGCCGCTATGGCGGACATAAGCACCTAGAAACAGCTGGATCAGTAAAATCGTCAAAGCAATACGACCCGCCCAACGCTGGGCGTCAGCTCCGGCGGACAGCGGGTCCGCTGACGGCGCCGCGTTTGAAATATCCGCGCGCCCGCTCAACCACCACATGGCGACCGTCAGCGCAAAGAATGACTGCCCTAAACAGGCGTGAAGAACAGAAACCGGAATCGGAAGCAGTAGCAGCACCGTGAGACCACCGAGTAGCGCCTGCAGCAACACCAAAGCCAATCCGAGCCAAGCGAGCAGTTTTAAAAAGCCGGGGACATCCCGGCGCGCGATCCAGGCCAAACCCATCGTCAGCAACAGCACCACACCCGCGATGACCCGATGCGTATGCTCATACTGAACCCCGCCTACCATGGCGGGAAAAAGTTTTCCGAACGAAAGCGGCCAATCGGGCACCGAAAGCCCCGACCCCGTGCTGGTGACGAGCCCCCCGGCCGCGACCAACACCAACGTAAAGATCATGAGAATAAGGGATAGGTTATGAAATTTTTTCATGCATTTCCTTTGCGTTCATGTGTTTGGCGCCTCGAGTGAGCCGCGCTCCCATGAAAATTGCCTGTATTGAAATAATTCCAGTCAGAACAAATGGCAGCGTGGCTCCTTGATCATAAAGCCAGCCGCCCCAAGCAGGTCCAGCCGCGCGGCCCAAGCCCGCCATCCCCTGCGCCCTTCCCAGTGTTTCACCGGTTTGACCCGCTCCCGCTTCCTGAGACAGCAGACTCGTCAGCGTCGGACCGCAAAGACTTGCGCCCAAGGTCATCAGAGCTAAAAAGCCCGCGAACGCCACGAACTGATTCATCCAGGGCATCATCAACAAGCCCGTGGCCAAAAAGATGCTCCCGACCATAAATATCGACGCCTCCGTAAAGCGCTTCACCAACACCCGTATCAATCCGCCCTGAACCAGGATCGCGACTGCGCCGGTCAAAACATAAAGACCGCTCGTACCGCGGACGGTCAGCCCATAACGCGCAGCACAAAAAAGTGGAAAAGCGCCGTACAGACTCGATTGGGCAAACGCCATAAGCCAGGAAGCCGCCAACAACATCGGAATGATTGCGAGCATTCCTCCGGGCAATCCAATCATACCTTTCCAGAATGCCTTTTGCCAAATGGCAGGCCCCGGGCGCGCGGGCGTAACCGGAGTTCCGGGTGCCTTGCTCTCAGGCAGTCGAAACAGCACAAACGCAAAACTCAGGATGCTCATTCCGGCGGCAAATAGACCGGGAAATAAATACGGCCGATCCGCTAGTCCGACTTGCAGCAGAAGCGCGGCGATGGCCGGCCCCAGCGTAAATCCGATACCAAAAGCGGCTCCGATCATCCCCATCCCTTTGGCGCGGTTTTGAGGCGCGGTGACATCAGCTACATAAGCCTGCGCGGCGGCAATATTGCCCCCCATCACTCCGGCCAAAAGCCGGGACGCGAACAACAGCCAATACGTGTGAGAAAAAGCGAAGGCAAGATACGCCAGCGAAGCGCCGAGCGTCGAAATCAACATCACCGGCCGCCGGCCAACCCGATCCGACCAGCGCCCCCAAATCGGTGATGCGAACATTTGCGCGATCGAATAAATGCTGAATAAAAAACCGGTTTCAAAGGCCGTCGCGCCCAGTGTTTTGGCGTAATACGGTAAAAGCGGAAGCACAATGCCAAAACCGATAAGGTCGACCAGTACGACGAGAATGACCGGAAATATGCCAGGCGGCTGCTTGGATTTAGAATTCATCGATTGAAATTATCTCGTCGTCATCCGCGTCGCGCTCCTGCGAATCCCGCTTCCAGCTAGGCCGCGGAGCCTCTTCTTCCATCGCCTCAACTCCTTCGTAAACATGAGACGGCAGCTCTTCGACGAACGGCGACGGCCGCGAAATCACCAGTCCTGCTTCGCGATCGTATCGCGTCATCGGATGAATGAGATACAACTCATCCTGCGAACGCGTCACGGCCACATAGAACAACCTTCTCTCTTCTTCAAGCGCCCGTTCATCGGACTTCGACTGATGATGAGGGAACTGCCCATCCGCGAGACCGAGGACAAAAACCACTTTCCATTCAAGACCCTTCGCCTGATGAATCGTCGACAAAATCAGCTGATCGTCCGGCTCCGGCTTCGCCTTGCCATCGTCTTGCCCCGCAAAGCTTTCGCCTCTAAAATTTTCCTTAAGCGCCAGATCCGTCAAAAATGAGCTAAGTGATTTGTAAGTGTGGGCAAAATTTGCGAGTTCCTTCAAATCCTCGATCCGGTCCTTGGCATTGTCAAAACGCGCCAGCACTTCCCGCGAATAGCCGGCGTCGAGAATTTTTTGGATCAAAAGATCGGGATGCGCGGCATCTTTGGGATCCGATATTTTTCGGATCACGTTTTTGAAGTCCTCGATGCCCGCGCGAGCGCGCTTGTTCGCCTTGGCCCCAAAGGCCGCCGAAACCAACCGCGCCTGACCCGCGACCAGATCCGACCCGTCAAATAAGCCCAGATATTCCGCGTGCAATTTTTCGGCAATTCCAGGACCGATCCCCGGATACAGCGTCAGGGCGCGCGACCAGGCGACCGCATCTTTGGGATTTTCCAATATTTTGAGATAGGCCAAGACATCCTTGATATGCGCCTGTTCAAAAAATCGCACGCCGCCCCGAAGCACATAAGGGATCTGCCGCCGTGACAATTCCATTTCGAGCTCGGCTGCCTGATAGCGCGCGCGGAACAAAACAGCGATCTGCTTCAGCTCGACCCCTTCGTCGATCAGTTCCAAAATACGCTGAGCCACAAAAGTGGACTGATCCCGTAAATCCCGAACCTTGATGAGCTCGGGCAATTTTTGCGAATCACGCACGCTCACCAGATCTTTGGTGAATTGACGCAGATTATTCCGTATCGATCCATTGGCCAAAGCGAGAATTTCAGGCGTGGACCGGTAATTGGTCTGAAGCTTGAATATTTTTACCTGCTCATGGCGCTTGGGAAAATCCAGAATGTTCTGCACTTCGGCTCCACGGAACGAGTAGATCGACTGGGCGTCGTCCCCTACGACCAGCAGATTTCCATGCCGCTTCGACAGCAACTCCATTACCGTATTTTGAAGCGGGTTAATATCCTGGTATTCATCCACCAAGCAATAGCGGAATTGTTCCGATAAGTGACCGCCGACCTCCGGGTGCTCGCGCAGCAGGCGGACCCAGGTCAGCAGCAAATCATCAAAATCCAAATTGTTGGATTCGCGTTTTCGGCGCTCATAATCCGCGGCGATCGCTCTAAAGCCGTCTTCCAGATGAGAAAAATAGGGGTACCGCTCGTCTAATATCTGTCTCAATGTTTTTTGCGTGTTCGCCGCGAACGACAACGCTCCCCGAACCACGCTCGCCTGTGGAAATCGTAAATCAGTCGGTTTAAACGGCAACGCCGCGTAGCACGCCTTAATGAGCGTCCGAGAGTCCTCCTCATCCAATATACCGAAGCCCGGCGACAACCCCATCGCCGCCGCATGTTGCCGCAAAATCCGGTTTCCAATATGATGAAATGTCCCGCACCACAACCCTTGCATCGACCCACCCAGGTGCTTTTCCATCCGACCGCGCATTTCGCCGGCCGCTTTATTCGTAAAAGTGACCAATAAAATCTGATCCGGCTTCACGCCTTGTTCCAGCAGATATAGCACCCGGTAAATCAGCGTCCGCGTCTTGCCGCTGCCGGCACCGGCCAGCACCAGGCTCTTGCCGTCCGCTCCGCGCACCACCTCGAGCTGCTCTCGGTTGAGCTCGGCCTCATAGTTGATCTTGAGCTCATGCCCCGGCGCGGCGCCGTGCAGCACATACTTCCGTGTCATAGGGAGCGTGTTTCTTTGCCGTTGATCGGAAAACCCGACAATGTGTCACTCAATTTTTGCGCAATACGCTGAACCAACTCCATCTCGGATGCCTCAAAGGTTTTATGAAATGTAAGCGTGGAAAGATTCAGCACGCCAATCGGGGTGGATTGACGCCATAGAGGGATACAGGCAAGGGATTTGACATGCATCGCTGCGCCCTCCTCCGGCTTCATCCGCGAAATACAAATTACTTTCATGTCTTTGAGCGAGACTCCTGCGATCCCCTCCCCCATCGCGAAGGTCCGCCCCGAGAACGGGTACACGCGATAACCCTTGGCGGCAAAAGTACGAAGGCGTTTCTCCCGAGGATCCAGAATCATGATCGACGCGCGCTCGACGCCGGTCAGATCCAAAAAAGCGTTCAGATACCGATCCAGGGATTCCTCCCATTGGACAGTTCGTTCGGGCGTCAAATCCCTTTCAACCGCCGCGACCAACTTAGCGTGTTTTTGATTGCGCAAAAAATTCTGCAGACCAAAAATCGATGCGCTCGCAGTTTTGGCAAAACGCTCCAAAAGCTTGGCGCGTTCCGGTGTGATGTGATGGCCATCCGCCGATGCCGCCCACAAAAATCCAATTGGCTCGTCGTGAAATGCCAATGGAAATAAGCCATACTCCTTGGCTTCGCGAAGCTGCGACGGAGAAAATATCAGTTCCAGATCATCCCGGGTGTCGCGCCGGATAATCTTACGGAAGGGAGGTTCAAAGAGCGTTTCTCTGAAGTCGGGCACGAGAACAGACAGCCGGCACTCCTGGCTAAGTTCGGCGCGAGAAGAAGATTGGCCCGGTTTGGGAGAATAAACCCGAATCTTTGTTTTGCGCTCATCCAACAAACCGCAGCACAATTCAACACCCGCCGGCATGAGCTTGGATGATGAGCGAAACAAAATTCCAACGGCCGTGATCACATCCCGAGCATGCTCCAAGCGCCTCGAAAGCTCATAAACTTCCCGGTATCGAGCCGCTGATGAATCCTCGAGCTTGCGGTTAATCTTAGTCACGGCCTTATCCAGCTGCGAAAATTGCTTGGAGCTTACCGAAAACAGGTCGCGCTCCAGCGTTTCGATCTGACGCCGCATGGTCTCATTTTGAGACCGGGCATCCGCGGACTTGCGCTCCCATTGCGCCTGAACATCTTGAAAGTAGGTCAGGGCCATAACCGAGGTTCCGAATTGAGCCAATTCGTCCAGAATCAGCAGAGTTTGCGGCGCAGGAGGATTGCCGGCATCTTCACCCAACAGCGAAACACAGGCTTCTCTAAATAAATGCACACACAACAAAACCTCTTCAAATGGCGTGGACAGTTCAAAAAAAAGTCGGGCCGATTTTTTAAGCTCCTCGACAAATTGATTTAAGTCAAATTCATCGAGACATTCGAGATAATGTCTTGATAAAGGGTCAAAGATTCTACGCACGCGGGATGGAGTGAGCAGGGGGCGTTGATTGAAGTGCTCGATGTAGCGGCGGACCCATTCATCGGTGATCCGATCTTCGGACTCGCGTAAACGGCGAACGGTTTGTACAAAAACTTCCTGAGAGCGCAGGAGGCCAATCTTAGACTGAAGCGCCCCGAGGTCGGTCGCGAGTTCGTCGGCACCGCTCATAGGGAAGCGGCGGAAGTTTGAGATTCAGATGGGGTGACGACGGCTTCCGAAGGAGTGGAGAGAACAAATTCGGGTTCAATCATCGGCTTGTTTTCCTGTGTGAGCGTAAACGGAAAAGTGAACAGTTCAAATAGACCCACCGCTGTGCGCTGAACCGCTCTGCCCGATCCATGAATCACGCCCCAGGTAGCAGCCGCGCCCACGCCATGTTTGTTGCCAATTTCTCGAACCCCGGCAGGAATTTCAAGCCAGCCCAATGCCGTGTTGGCAGAACCCCGGCTAAGTCGCTTGCCCATCATGTCCAGGGGGGTTGATTTTTTTACGGGCGCACTGACTGCCTCAGCCGACGCAGGCAGCGCGAGCAGGAGTCCCGCCAAAACGAGTGTTGCGGCCGTGGCGACTGGGCGAATCCGAGGCAATGCGATCATCCGCGCGGTCCAGTCGGCGGGTCTAAATCTTCGTCCTCACCATCTTCTTCCTCATCCTCGCCGCCAACCTCTTCATCGGATCCATCCTCATCATCCGCGTCCTCACCCACTTCCTCTGCATTGGGTCCTAGAAAATAATCGGCAGATTTTTTTTTACCGGGCGATGCTTCCAGATTTTTAAAAAACTCTTCCGCCGTCATCGTTTTGAGATCTTCCTTGAAGCGATCCACCTCGTCTTTGCTGATTGGCTTTTCGACTGTGGGACATTTCTCGAGAACCACAGGATCAATAAAAATCGGGCTCTTCGTTCGAACGGCGATTGCCAGCGAGTCGGATGGCCTGGCATCTATTGTAAAAACCTGGCCTTTGAGCGAAAGGGTGATCTCGGCGTAATAACTATTTTCTTTGATATCCGTGATGGTGACTCTGTCGACCTGAACTCCCATCGCATGGAACATGTTGATAATGAGGTCGTGCGTCAGGGGGCGGGGGAACTTTTCACCGTTCATTTCGAGCGCAATTGCATTGCCTTCACTGACACCGATCCAGATAGGCACTAGGCGGGTTTTTTCGATATCCTCAAGAACTACGACATACTGCGGCAACGGAAAAAGCGAAACCAATGACGAAATAAACGCTTGTTTCATGCTCAATCAATCTCAATCACCGAGTCAATGCCGCCGAAGGGGTTGGGTTCGGCGAGGTTGTTCGACGGGTCGGCGACCCACTTGCCATCGACCACAAATTTGTACCGATAGCGTCCGGGCTCCAAAATCACGCGCTTCTGCCAAGTGCCTTTTCCTTGATCCCATAGTTTTGATGATTCATCCAGCCGCCAATTATTGAAGTCACCCACTAAAAAAACCTGCGATGCGGTAGTCCCTTGAAATGAAAAGTCCCGAACGCGGGAGCGCGTGTCAATCCGGGATCGATTCTCCAATGGGATACGGCTTTCGACTTGGATGCTACCGTCGCCAAGTTGCGCCACCAACTCATGCGCCAACGCGTCGTAATCCAGCGCAGCCCGGGACCGCGGGTCGTGATGACGAACCGGAATCCCCGCCTGCTGAGATTCCCGGCAAGCAACATTTTGGTGAATCGTTGTGCTGAATAAATTATCCTTAAAAGCCTCCCGCACGCGCTCCATCATGCTTTTGGCAAAGCGGCTCCGCAGGTCCACCATGGTCATGAGCGCGCAGACGCGGGGAGCATGCTGCATTTTTACCCGAATGAGCTCGATCATACTCAGAAGTTTGGCAACCCCAAAAAGCGCGAAAGAACTCAGCTCAATGGGCACCAGAGCAAGATCCGATGCAAATAAAGCGTTAAAAGTTAAGAAGCCCAGACTTGGCGGACAATCGAGGATGATGTATTCATACGGGAACACAAGATTTTCCAAAATCTGTTTCAGCTTGCCGACCGCCTGATCTTTTTCAACGAACTCCTGCTCAATCGTGGAAAGAAGCACATGGCCGGGCGCAATATCAAAATGCTCCGAATACGGACGGATGATGTTTTCCATAAATTGCTTTTGATCCGATCGGTCGGACAGGACATTGTAAATCGTCGCCCCGAGTGATTCCGGCCTCAGTCCCAGTCCGATCGACGCGTGGGTTTGAGGGTCCAAATCAATCAAAAGCGTCCGATGACCCATCGCGGCCAATGACGCAGCCAGATTGATAGCCGTGGTGGTCTTGGCGCAGCCGCCTTTTTGATTCGTGACGGCAATGATCATGTAATCGTCTCCTTCTCGATCGGCACCCATTGTAAATTGCGCACCAGAATGGTTGCGTCAGCCGCATTCCCTGTCCGCTGACTTCCAAATTCAATTCGGAGTTGCTGAATCGAATTGGGATTAAAAAACCGCGTGGGCTCGAAGTCGATCACGGCCGTCTGCCATTCGGTCGTAAGTCCCCGCTCAAACGGAATCAGCGACTTCCAATTGAGGCTGGTATTTCCGGCCGAGTCTTTGAGAACGATCTCGATTTGCTCACCGCCATTTAATCCCCGCGCTTCAAAGTACAGGCGCTTCCCAATCGCCGGGAGTGGGGGGTTAAAAACAGCGTGAGCATACGCAAGTCCCGAAACCGTCGAATTGTTCAGGACCAGCTGCTGCTTATCGCGGGTGCTTCTTAAGAGGGCGGCTCCT
>JAGVCY010000185.1 GCA_020058965.1 Candidatus Omnitrophota bacterium
GACCGGTCGAATGCGAGTTCTGAGTGGTCACGACAAATTCGCTGCAGTCGCTGAAGAGTGCCCCTGGGCGCAACCGAAGCGGAATCATTGAATGGTTTCGCCGCGGAGGATGGCGGGGATGGGCTTGGAGTCGATGCGGAGGCCGCCGTCGTGTTCGATGCGGATGTCGTAGAGCGTGCCCGGAACGAAGACGGAACCGGGCGCTTCAAGCTGGGCGTTTTTGACGCCGACGCCTTTGCGGGCCTTGGGATTGAGGACATAGGACCAGAAGTGGGCCCAAAGATCTTTTTGCATCTTGGACGGCACGCCCTCAACGCGGTATCCCTCGGGCACGCCCTGAGTGGGGGTGATCACGAATTCCTGAGTGTTTTTGCCGTCGAGCACGAACGCCTTGAGAAACAAATAGGCGCTTTTTCCCTTCATCCGGTGGCCGCGCTCGATGTAGCCGTCTTCGAACCGGACCACCAACGCTTGGAACTGTATCTGGTTTCCCCTGAAGGTGAAGTACCGCGGAGCCATCGGGTTGCCGCGATAATCGTATTCGAGAAATTTGATGGTGGTGGTGAAAGACTGGGTGGACTCATCCAAGCTGGATTCGGTGACAAGCACTTCGGCCGCGCGTGAGTCCGCCTCCAGCGCCGTGATCACTTTTTTGAAGTCCGAATGCTCCTTGAACTTCACAAAAACGACGACTGACACACCCGCCAAGATGACGAATAAAAAAGTACCGATTTTTTTTCGGATGGAGTCGAACATATCGTATTATTGAGAGCGGATCACACCCTCGCTCGGAGGGGGTATCGAGAAGGGTTTTTTAGCGATTCGAGCTCAAGATCAATGTCTAGATTTTCCCAACGGAGGTGATGTCCGCGAAGGAGTTTAACGCCAAATAAATCGCCAAGCGATGCCTTTTTAAACCAAGGATACTCCTTAAATCCTAGAAAGTACTCCCTGCCCTTCACCAAAAGCCAAAGCCCCAATCGGGTCGCGCCCTGAACTTCAACGGCTGAAGTAACTTTTCCATTCTTTTTGGATTTCATGCTTCTTTTTCTCCACAATATTTTGAATCATCTTCACATCTCGCATCATGAGCCCCGACGAATGAGCAAGCTCGACTTTGGGCTCGATCCAAAATTTAGCTTCACCATTTGGCGAAAGAACATGCACATGCATCCGCGTTTCTTCTTTTGAAAAGAAAAAGAACCTGAAGTTCCTGTACCGAAACAAGGTGGGGCTCATGGATGTTTAATCTATCATATTTTAGCTCGTGAAACACTCTACGCATGGGCAAAAAAAATCCCGAGAGGGTTGCGCCCTCCCGGGATTTAAAAGAACCGGTCTTAAATACTATTCAGCGATCGTCGAAACAGCGGAAGTTCCGGCTGCGCCCGCGTAATACTGAGCGAGCTTCGCCCAGGTCTGCGCTCCGGCCACACCGTCGGCCTTGAGTCCGTTCTGCGTTTGAAAGGCTTTGATGGCTTCCTTGGTCTTGGGACCAATTTTGCCGTCAATCGTTCCGGAAAAGAGACCCGCGTTCTTCAATGCGGTCTGTATCTGCTTTGCGTACTCGATGGTGCCTTTGGGAGCGGCGGTCACGGTCGCGGCGAGCTGACCTGCCTGCTGAAGCCCCTGCTGCAGACTCTGCTGAGAAATATCAATCGCTCCCTGGCCCGCTTGTTGAGCTGGGACGGGAATGATTTCGACTGAATTCTGCGCGCTGCCTGCTCCTTCTGCAAGGCCTGCGAGAACTTCAAGATCGCTGTTGGAATCCATGGATGCTGTTTGTTCGGCCTTTTTGGCGCAACCGGAAGTCGCGAGCATGAGGGCCGTTAAGATCGTCAAAGTGGTCAGGGGGATGGATGTGTTTTTCATATGTTAAAAATTTTATCTGTTTAATAAAATCGGGTCAAGTATTATTTACAAAATACTTTTGATGATACACCAAAACCTGTCGGCCGTCCGTTTAAACCTGGAGGTGAACGCTGCCTTCGCCGAGAATTTTTTCGACGGAGGTGACGAAGTCCTGACTGGGGCTCACATAAAGGGAGCGGTCGATGATCATGTCGTTGCGGCTGCCGGCCGCGTCGATAAAACTGATGTACACCGGAGTCGGACCGACATTTTGCGAGAGGACGGACTGGACTTTGTGAAGGTTATCGTCGTTGGCGGCTTCGGGTCTGAACTCGATCATCACGCTGCGCGTCATTTTTCCGGCAATCGCCTGCACCGTGTAGACTTCGGACGCGATCATTCGGGGCAGATCCTCCTCCCATTCGATGCGGCCTTTGATAAAAACGATCGCCTCCAGCTTGAGCAAGGCGCCGAACTCAGCGTACACACGCGGCCACACCATCACTTCAATTTTTCCGCGCATGTCTTCGAGGGTCACGATCGCCATTTTTTCGGCATTTTTTTTGGTCACCGTGATGCGCAGGCCGCTGATCAGACCGCCCAAGAGGATTTCGGCCTTGTCCTTGGACAGGGTCATCCCCTCCTCATCGAATTCCTTGGGATTCTTAAAATTAGCGAGCTCGCTCAGAGGACCGGCCGCATACTTCTGAAGGTCCTGCTTGTAACGGTCGAGCGGATGTCCGGTCACATAAAATCCCAGCAATTCTTTTTCGTAACTCAACCGCTCGGCGTCGCCCCACTCAGGCACTGCCGGAAAATCCGTCGCCGCGGATTTGAACGACGATCCCGAATTTCCCGCGTCAAAAAGTGAAAATTGTCCCCGCTCCCGGTCCCGCTGTATCTCCCCCGCGTGTGCCATCGCCCCGTCCAACCCCGCCATCAGCTGAGCCCGCTGAATGCCCAGCGAATCGTACGCGCCGACCTTGATCAGCGATTCGATCGTCTTCCGGTTGACCGCGCGTGAATCCACCCGCTCGCAAAAATCATGCAGACTCTTGAACGACCCGTGCTTCACGCGCCCCTGAATGACCGAATCGATGGCCGCCTGACCGACATTCTTGACGGCCGCCAATCCGAACCGGATCGCGGCGTCCGCGTCCACCCCCACGACGGTGAAGCTCGGAAAACTCGTATTGACATCCGGCGGCAGGACCTTGATGCCCATGCGCTTGGCTTCTTCGATGTACTGAACGATCTTGTCCGTGTTGTCTTTTTCCGAAGTGAGCAGCGCGGTCATGAATTCGACCGGATAATGCGCTTTGAGGTAGGCGGTCTGAAAACTGACCACCGCGTACGCGGCCGAATGGCTCTTGTTAAACCCGTATCCGGAAAAGTAATCGATCAGCTCGAAGATCCGCTCCGCGAGCTTGGTCGAAACACCGTTTTTGGCGGCGCCTTCCACGAAAGGAATTTTTTGCTGTTCGGTGAGTTCGGGCTTTTTCTTCGACACGGCGCGGCGGAGCGAATCGGCTTGCGCGAGTGAGAACCCCGCGAGCGAGGACGCGACCTTCATGATCTGCTCCTGATACACCATGATGCCGTAAGTCTCGGCCAGGATCGGCTCGAGGATCGGATGGTCGTATTTGAACTTCTCCTTGCCGTTTTTCCGTTTAATAAAGTCGTCGACCATGCCCGATCCGATGGGGCCCGGACGGTAGAGCGCGAGCACGGCGATCAGGTCCTCGAAGCGGCTGGGCTTGAGCTTGCGCAAGATGTCACGCATGCCGGAACTTTCGACCTGGAACACGCCGGAGGTCTGCGCCTTGCCGAGCAGTTCGAGTGTGGCGACGTCGTCGACCGGGATCGCGTTCAAATCAATATCGATCTTGCGCGTGCGTTTGATGATCTTGACCGCGTCGTCGATGACGGTGAGCGTGCGCAGGCCCAAAAAGTCCATCTTCAGAATATTAAGTTTTTCGAGCGAAGTCATCGGGTACTGCGTCGAAATCTGATCGTCCGCCGACTTAAACAACGGCGTGTTCTCGATCAGCGGCTCCTTGGAGATCACGACACCGGCCGCGTGCAGTCCCGCGTGGCGCGGCAGTCCCTCAAGCGCGCGGGCCAGTTCGAACAACTGCACATTTTGCGGAGTGGATTTGGAAAGGTCCTTCAGCAGCGGTTCTTTTTCGAGCGCCTGCTCCAGCGTGATGTTGAGTTCCGCGGGCACGAGCTTGGCGATCTTGTCGACATCGGCGTAAGGAAGGCCGAGCACGCGGCCGACATCGCGGAGCACGCCCTTGGCCAGCATGGTTCCGAAGGTAATGATCTGACTGACATTGTCCTTGGAATATTTTTCGGTCACATATTGAATCACTTCTTCCCGCCGGTTGTAACAGAAGTCGATGTCGATATCCGGCATCGTCACGCGGTCGGGATTCAGGAAGCGTTCAAAGAGGAGATTGTACTTCAGCGGGTCAATGTTGGTGATGCCGAGGCAATAGCTGATCACGCTGCCGGCGGCGGAACCGCGGCCCGGACCGACCGGGATCCCCTTCTCTCGGGCGAACCGCACAAAGTCCCAGACGATCAAAAAATAGGAGCCATATCCAAGCTTATCAATAACCCCGAGCTCATAATCGATGCGATCTTTGATTTCGGGCTTGAGCGGCGTGCCATAGCGGCGCTCGGAGCCCTCGTATGTGAGTTGCTTCAGGTACTCGGCGGCAGTGAGCTTGCCCGGGGTGGCAAAAAACGGCAGATGCAGGGTCTTGAAGTCGATCGTTACATTGCATCGGTCGGCGATCTTCACGGTGTTTTCGCACGCCTCCGGCAGGTCCTCGAAGCTCGACCACATTTCGGACGGCGATTTAAAAAAATTCTCGGTGGTGTGGATGCGAAACCGGTCCTCGTCCTGAAAAGTTTTTCGGTCCTGTATACACATCGCCGCTTCCAGCGCGTGCGCGTCCTTGCGGTTGGTGTACAGGACATTGTTGGCCGCGACGAGTCCGATCCCGAGCTCGGCGGCGATGTTACGGAGCTCCGCGTTGACCTTGTCCTGGTCTCGTAGCTTCGAATCGATCAGTTCGATAAAAAAATTATCCTTGCCAAAAATCTCGAGATAGCCGCGCGCGGCTTCCCGGGCTTTTTGCGCCTGACCGATATTGATCAGATGCGGCAATTCGCTCAAAAGCGAACCAGATAAGGCGATCAACCCCTCGTGATGCGCGCGCAAAAGCTCCTTATCGACTCGCGGCTTGTAATAAAAACCTTCAAGGTATCCAGCCGAGACCAGCTTGATCAGGTTTTTGTAACCCGTGTCGTTTTCGCAGAGAAGGACAAGCGGGTGGGACGCGAACGGCAGCCCCTGCTTGGAGTGGTCGAAGCGGCTGACCGGCGCGACATAAATATCGCATCCGAGAATTGGCTTAATTTTTTTCTGCTGGCACTGATAATAGAATTCTATTGCGGCGAACAAGTTGCCCATGTCGGTCAGGGCGACCGCCTTCATACCGGTCTCAGCCGCCTTGGCGACCAGATCCTTGATCCGGCAAGTCGCGTTCAGCAGACTGTATTCAGAATGAACATGAAGATGAACAAATTCTCGGCTGGGCATGGTTCCAAATTATACGACTTCACGGGACAGATTCAATCCGCAGACTTTTAAAATCAGTCGGATCAATTCGTCGTAGGCGCGTACTTGAGCAGGATGTTCTTGAGCGTGTCGCTGGCGACTTGCTTCGGATTCGCGCGGACGGCTTTTTCTTTTTCGGCCATCACTTTGAACATCCCGTCGAGTGACTTGTCGACCACATACGGCTCGATCTGGGGAAGTTGAATTTTATTGAATAACGGCAGCTGCCCCAGACGGCCTTGAATCTGCTGGTAGGTCTGGCCGACGGTCGTTTCCTGCATCTTCTGCCTGACGATCGGCTCGTAGATTTTTTTCAGCTCCGGACGGCTCGTTTTGTTGAAAAAATCCGTCGCCGCGGTCGGTCCGCCCTTGAACAACTGCTCCGCGTCGGTCACGGACATGTTGGCCAGCGACTCGATCAGTACATCCCGCGCCTGCGGAGCGGCTTTTTCGGCCGCGCGGTTCATATTGAGCTCAAAGGCATCGAGCTGGGGCGCCATGCCGACCTTGCGCAGCGTCGAATCCAGCATCTTGAGCTTTTCGGGCATCGGAATGCGGATCGCCGGATTGTCAGCATAGCCGCCGGCCTTTCCAAGCTGAGTCGCGGCCTGATTGATGCCGATTTTGAGCAATTCTTTGACGGCGCCCGCCGCAGGCGTCTGGTTGAGGGTTAAATCCTTGCCTCCGGCTGATGTCGCTGTCGACTTCAGCCAATCCTGCCAGCCGGCTTGCGCCGCCACCGCGCCCCCCAACACACCCATCATGACCGTC
>JAGVCY010000285.1 GCA_020058965.1 Candidatus Omnitrophota bacterium
CGCCTGCTCGGAGGAGACCCTGACATCGGCGTCAAACTCCCGGGACTTCTGACCGACGCGGGATTCGAAGTCGCGCATTTTGAATCCGCGGGTCCGCTCATGGACCGCCGCATGAAAAGTCCCGCCAAACGCCGTCGCTTTATGCGCATCTGGCACGACCTCTTCTGCGGCCCCGCCGAAATCCTGTTGGACGCCAAAAAAACCGACTCCGATCAAGTCGATCATATGCGCCGCCACCTCCTCTCATTGGCCAAAAACCCCGAAGGCATGTTCTTCTACGCCGCCTTCCAGGCCTGCGCGATCAAACGCTGAGTCATTGAAAGCACACGCGAATCAATGTAATGTCATAAATTGACAAACTATGACATATTGGGCATACTCCCTTTAACCGGATGCAACCCCGGCAGGAGGCTATAAATCATGACCATGCACGTTTCGCTCCCCAAGGAACTTGAAATTATGGTTCACGATCATGTCAAAAGCGGCATGTACCAAAGCGTCAGCGAGGTGGTTCGGGAGGCGTTGAGGAGCTATTTTAAAGGCAAGGATTCCTTTACCGACGACCAGATCGGCTGGATCCGCAGAGAGATCGGACACCGGCTCGAAGATGTTAAGTCCGGCAGGGCAAAACTGATGGACGCGGACCGGTATTTTGACGAAGCGGACAAGCGCCTTTCCAAGAAAAAATAATGTATCAATTGTTTTTGACCAAGGAAGCGTCTCTCGAGCTTGATCGGGAGCTGGCTTACTCGGAAGAAAAATGGGGCAGCGCTCATGCGCGCCGGTACGCGAAGGAACTGCGCGCTAAGTTCAACACGGTTCGCAAAAATCCCAAGGTTTACCCTGCTCACGATGATTTACTGCCGGGTATCCGCATCGCCCGCCACAAGGGCAATCAGATCATTTACACGATCGACGATATCAATGAAAGGATCATCATCCTCGGTGTTCCAAGTATTTACAGGGAGCTCAAACCCAGGTCATCCAAATGAACATTTATCCCGTTTCCAACGAAAAAGTAACTGAGCTCACGGCGCGCATGGCTCGGCTGGGTCTTCGCGAAGTCGATTTTGAAGAAAGCTTCACGCGGTCGGGCGGGAAGGGCGGCCAAAATGTGAATAAGGTCGAGACCTGCGTGTACCTGGTCCATAAGCCGACCGGCCTCTCCGTCAAATGCCAGGCCGAACGTTCCCGCGCGCTCAACCGTTTTTTGGCTCGCCGCATTCTGATCGACAAGATCGAGTCCCAGATCCTCGGAGAAAAAAGCCGCCATCAGCAAGCCGCCGCCAAGATTAGACGCCAAAAACGCCGCCGTTCCCGCCGTGCCAAGGACAAAATGCTCGACTCCAAACACGCTACCGGCCAAAAAAAGTCTCTCCGCCGCCGCATAGATTGGTCCCGCGACTAGCAGCAGACTGCTATTTTTCCTTGTACCTGCGAGGCGGGGGTGTGTAGAATATCTCGCTAATTATGCCTACAACTGGACTTCCGCCCAAACAGGGTCTTTATGACCCCTTCTACGAGCATGACGCTTGCGGCGTCGGCTTTGTCGCTCATCTCAAGGGCAATAAGTCGCACAGCATTGTCCGTCAGGGCCTTCAGATCCTGGAAAACCTTGAGCATCGCGGCGCATGCGGCTGCGACCCGCTGACCGGCGACGGCGCGGGCATTCTGATCCAGATGCCCGACCGATTTTTGCGCCGAGAGGCCAGGAAGCTCCACATCGAACTTCCCAAGGAAGGGGAGTACGGTGTCGGCTTGGTTTTTCTTCCGACGAGGCAGCATGAAAAAAATTCGATCGAAGCGTGGCTGGAAGAGATCGTGCACGAGGAGGGCCAGCGCTTTTTGGGCTGGCGTGAGGTGCCGCATGATTCCGGTCAGATCGGCCATATCGCCCATTCGGCTGAACCCGAGTTCAGGCAGATCTTCATCGGCCGTGGCAAGGATGTTCGCGATGATCTTGAATTTGAGCGCAAGCTGTATGTGATCAGACGCCGCATCGAGCTCAAGGTCGCCGGCTCCAATCTGGGCCAACGGGACTTCTTCTACATATGCTCGCTTTCGGCCCGGACGCTGATCTACAAGGGTCAGCTAACCTCGCCGCAAGTCGACCGGTTTTTTGGTGACCTCTCCGACGAGGACATGGTTTCGGCGATCGCGCTGGTACATTCGCGGTACAGCACGAACACTTTTCCAAGCTGGGCGCTTGCGCATCCGTACCGGATGATCGCCCACAACGGTGAGATCAACACTCTCCGCGGCAACATCAACTGGATGCGCGCCCGCGAAAAACAATTCATCAGCGACAAGTTCGGCGAAGATCTCAAAAAAACCATTCCGGTTCTGAATCTTGCTGGTTCCGACTCGGCGATCTTTGACAACGCGCTCGAGCTTCTGGTGCTGGCCGGACGGCCGCTGCCGCACGCGGTGATGATGATGGTGCCCGAGGCGTGGAGCGGGCACGAGTCGATGGACGCGGACAAAAAAGCTTTTTACGAGTATCACTCGTGCCTCATGGAACCGTGGGACGGACCCGCGGCGATCGCGTTCACCGACGGCCGCTACATCGGCGCGATCCTGGACCGCAACGGCCTTCGCCCCTCGCGCTGGCTGCTCACGGATGACGATCTGGTCGTGATGGCGTCGGAATCGGGCGTTCTACCGATCGAGCCCAAGCGCGTGTTGTCGCGCGGCCGCCTCCAGCCCGGAAAAATGTTCCTCGTTGACACCCGCGAAGGCCGCATCATCGACGATGCCGAGATCAAACACGAAGTTGCCACCCGCAAGCCCTACAAATCCTGGGTCGAAAAAAACATCACCGACTTGAAGTCGCTGCCCAAACCCAAGCAAGTTCGGCACACGGCCGCCGCCGACCTTACGCAGAAGCAAATGGCCTTCGGATA
>JAGVCY010000286.1 GCA_020058965.1 Candidatus Omnitrophota bacterium
GCCCAATGTGATCTATCCCGCGGCGTACGCCGAATTGATCCGCAAAGCGGCGGTCGCGGCTGGCGTGAAGTGCCAGGTTTTGGAAGAGCGCAAGCTCGAAGCGCTCAAGATGGGTGGAATTCTGAGCGTCGGCAAAGGCAGCGCTCGCAAGCCGCGGTTGGTCGTGTTGGAATACACTCCGGCCGGAAAGGGTTCGGGCTCGGCGCCCGTGGTGCTGGTCGGCAAGGGCGTGACTTTTGACTCAGGCGGTATTTCGCTCAAGCCCGGTAAATCGATGGACGAGATGAAATTCGACATGTCCGGTTCGGCGGCCGTCGTTGCGGCGGTCATCACCGCGGCCAAGCTCAAGCTTCCGGTGCATGTGGTCGGCATCACTCCGCTCGCCGAAAACATGCCCGACGGCGGCGCGATGCGCCCCGGTGATATTTTTACCTGTTACAACGGCAAGACCGTCGAGTGTCTGAACACCGACGCGGAAGGCCGGCTGATCCTGGCCGACGCGCTCGCGTACGCCGAACGGTTCAAGCCGCGTTACCTGATCGACATCGCGACGCTGACCGGCGCGTGCGCGGCCGTGCTCGATTATGTGGGATCGGGCCTCATGTCCAACGATCCCGAGCTGGCCGCCAAGCTCAAGGCCGCGGGCGACAAGGCCGGCGAGCGGCTGTGGGAATTTCCGCTGTGGGACGAATACGATGAATTCATTAAAGGAACCTACGCCGACATTCAGAACATCAGCCGCCGTCAGGCAGGGGTTCAGACCTCCGGCATGTTCCTCAAAAACTTCGGCGGCCATTCCAAGTGGGCGCATCTGGATGTCGCCGGCACCGCCTGGACGCAGGCCGCGCGCGATTACAACACCGTCGGCGCGACCGGTGTCGGTGTGCGGCTGTTCATTGAGTTCTTAAAAGGCTGCTGAAAAGAGCAACCTTTTGGTGGTTGTCGGTAGTTTGAAGGGAGTAGGAAGTGAAAGCAATTTTTTTTGAAAAGCATGGGGATTCGCCGGATGTTTTGAAGGTAGGCGACCTTCCTGACCCGAAGCCTTCGGTGAATGAAGTGGTTGTGAGCTTGAAGGCGGCCGGCTTGAACCATTTGGATATTTGGGTACGGAACGGCCTGCCCGGGGTGAAGCTGGCGTTGCCGCGGATTCCGGGGTCGGACGGGGCGGGGGTGGTGGCCGAGGTTGGCGCGGGGGTCACGAATGTGAAGCCCGGCGATCGGGTCGTGTTGTCGCCCGGGATGGGCTGTGGGACGTGCAAAAAGTGCACCGCCAATTGGGATTCGCTCTGTGACGAATATCATCTGCTGGGCCTTCAGGTGGACGGCACCTACCGAGAAAAAATAGTCGTCGCGGCGCGGCGGGTCATTAAGGTCAGCGAAAATTTGTCCTTCGAAGAGTGGGCGGCGTCACCGCTGGTTTTTTTGACCGCGTGGCACATGCTGCACACGCAAGGGGAGATCAAGGGCTCGGACCGCGTGCTGATCCACGCGGCGGGCAGCGGGATCGGTCAGGCGGCAATACAGATCGCGCGGCTGGCTGGTGCCGAGGTGCTGACGACGGTGGGATCGGACGAAAAGATCGCAAAGGCCTCGGCGCTTGGCGCGAAGACCGTGATCAATTACAAAAAGGGCGGGTTCGGTCAGGCGGTGCTGGACGCGACCGGTGGAAAAGGTGTCGATCTGCTGTTCGAACACATCGGTCCCGAAACATGGACCGAAAATTTTAAGTGCCTCGCCAAAGGCGGACGGCTGGTCACCTGCGGCGCGACCTCCGGACCGAAGGTCGAGATGGATCTGCGGTTTTTGTACATGCGTCAGTTTACGATCAAGGGTGCCTACATGGGCTCGCACGCGGAACTGCTCAAGGTGATCCATCTTTTGGAAAAAGGAAAAATTAAGCCCGTGATCGATTCGGTGTTTCCGCTCGAGCGCGCCCGCGAGGCGCAGGAGCACATGGAATCGCGAGGTAATTTTGGAAAAATCGTATTAAAAATTTGATATCGCCACGGCCGCTTGAAGCGCATCGCGATTCATAACTTAGGAGTATTCACATGGACATTCAAAATTTGATCATCATTGGTTCGGGTCCGGCGGGCTACACGGCGGCGATTTACGCGTCGCGGGCCAATTTAAAGCCCCTTCTTTTTGAAGGCGTCATGGCGGGCGGTCAGCCCGGCGGCCAGCTCATGCTCACGACCGATGTTGAGAACTATCCCGGGTTTCCGGACGGCATCACAGGCCCCGAGATGATGGAACTTTTTCGCAAGCAGGCGGAGCGGTTTGGCACGGTGCTTTTGCGGCAGGATGTGGACAAGGTGGATTTTTCAAAAAAACCGTTCGTGATCACCTCTGACGGGAAGGATTACTACGCGAAGGCCGTGATCATCGCGACCGGCGCGGTCGCGCGCTGGCTCGGCATCGAATCTGAAAAAGCGCTTCAGGGTTATGGCGTTTCGGCCTGCGCGACCTGTGACGGCGCGTTTTTTAAGAACAAGGAAGTCGTGATCGTCGGCGGCGGGGACACAGCGATGGAAGAGGCGAACTTTTTGACGCGCTTCGCGTCGAAAGTGACGCTGATCCACCGGCGCGAGGAATTCCGCGCGTCCAAGATCATGCTCGAGCGCACCCGCAAGAATCCGAAGATCGCCTTCGTGCTCAATTCCGCGATCACCGAGATCAAGGATGTGACCGCCAAGAAAGTAACCGGAGTCGTTCTCCAGAACTTTAAGACTAACACGACGAGTCTCCTTCCGTGTCAGGGCGTGTTCGTCGCGATCGGCCATGAGCCCAACACCAAGATGTTCAAGGGCATGATCGACCTGGACGCGGCCAATTACATCGCGCTCAAGAAGGGC
>JAGVCY010000026.1 GCA_020058965.1 Candidatus Omnitrophota bacterium
CGCATCGACCGTTTGGATGTGACGCTTAAAACCTCCGGATTGAATGAGGAATGGCACGGAATCTATTACCGCCAAAGACCGGCGAATGTTTGGTCCCGTCAGCCGCGAGGCGGGGATTTTGTGAAGGATGTCGGGAATGACGTGCGGACGGATATTTTGCAAGCCGGCGGAAGCAAACTTCTGAAAGCGCGGTGCATGATTACATTTGAATACAATCCAGACGGCCTGGCTTTAACCGCGGTCATAGAAGTGGTTCGGAAGCCGTTGGCCGCAAGGTTGGCGGGGGCGGTGGATATTGAGTTGACGCCTCCGGAGTTGGGGGCAGTGCAGATGGCGGTTTTTCGTCGGTTGATGGATTCGGCGACGGACGGACCGCGATCGATTGAGCGGATTCCGAGCGGGTTGGAGACGCCGAAGCTGGATCGGATGAAGGGTTTGTCGGCGGTTAATGTGGATCTGGGCGGGAGCACGATTCATTTGGGTCAGGTGACGGTTAGCGATGATCTGAAGGTTCAGGAGCTTTGGACCGAGGACATTCGCTTGAGTGACGATGAGCGGCAGATGGGCGGAGAAAAGCTTTTTGACCTGATCGCGGACCGGGTCGTCGGCGTGCTGAAGACTCGCGGGTTGTCGGACGCGCCGATTTCGGGCGGATTCACTTTTTCATTCCCGCATCAAGGCGGGAACATTCTCGCGAGCGCTGACGGGGTCAAGGGGTTTGACTTTAAGGACATTGTCGGACAGAACGTGCTCGTGCTCATGAACCGCCGGCTAGCCGCGCGCCAGGTTGGGCTGCGCTTCAACGCGGTCACCAACGATACTGAGGGGGCCTTGGTGCAGGGGACTCTCGCGGATCCGCGGACGGCGGCGGGCGTGATCAATGGAACCGGGTTCAATGTGGCGGCCGATTTTGTGAACGGCGGAATGGCCAATTTGGAGGCCGGGGGCTTCCGGATCCAGAATGTGGACGGGGTTGGGCTCACTCCCGTCGATCGTGAGTTCATTGAGAGGGGCGCGGAGGACTTGATCTCCGGGAAGTTTATCGGTCCACTGGCGGGCCGGTACCTAGCGGATCTGGCAGCGGAAGGTTGGATAATGTCGGGTCTTCGTTCGCGCGGATGGGCGCGTACATTTAGTTGGTTCAGGCCGAATTATTGGATGTTTGAGCGGCCGTTCATGAAGGCGGTGGAAGCGGGGCGGTTATTTGAGACGAAGGATATTTCTGACCTCGCGTATCGGGCGGATGAGACGGATCTATCCGTTATTTTGGACAAGCTCAAGCCCGGCCTTGGAGCGTATGTCAACGAGCGTGACCGCGAAGTGATCATAGATCTTTCCAAAAAACTCATGGACCGCTCGGCGGATCTGGTCGCCGCAATCGTCGCGGGCGCTTTGAACGCCGCGGGTCGCGCGAACAACGGCCGCGTGGCGGTGGACGGCGTACGATGGGGCGATCAGCCGTATCTTGACCGCGTTAATTTGACGCTCGGACGGCTTTTGAACCGTTCAACCGAAAGAGATATCGTGTATCGCGTCGAGAAAGCCTCCAGCATCGGCTCGGCGTTGACATCGCTGGCGGTTCTGACCGGCGGCGAGAACGGCAAGACAGCCCTCGACGGAAAACCCGGACTCACCGGCGGATTTGAATACATCTGGCGTGGCCAGGAAAACTCCGTGCCCATCGCGGATAGCGGTGCGCGGATCGAACGGGGTCGGCGGATGCGGATCACTCCCGCCGGCGGCGAAGCCGTGGACGCGGTTCTGGTTGGGTTTGAGAACGATCCCGCCAAAGGCAAAAAGATTGTTTATGTGACGAGAGAGGCTTATTCCGAAGCGTCCAAATCCGCGATCGCGATGAGTCATGACCAAAAGACCGCCACACTTCAGGCTGTATTTGATCAAGCGAAGGGCCAAATCGGCGAATTTGCGGCCAACGAAGTCGTCCGCATTGATGTTTTTCCGGCGTATTCGACAGAGCTTAGGTCCGCGCCGCAAGGACCACCTGCGTTCGCCGCGCGATTGGCGGGAGGAAAAGCGAAGCCGGTTGAACTGGATGTTCGGGAAGACCTGCTTATGGACATCCGACCCCTGCCCAAAGGACATTTTTTTCTTACGCCCGCGACGGTGAATGATCGGTTGGTGGATTTTGTCGCGATACTCGCGGCGAGGCAGGGCGCTCCCAAGCGGGCGGAGTACTCCATCTGGGTGAACCAACGACTTTACCTCGTCAGCTATTCGCCGCAGGATACGACTCCGAGCACCCGTGGCGTGATCGTCACAGTCATGGAAGACGCGCATGCGGTGTCAAAGCTCGAGCGATCGATCGGCGATGTCCGTCTATATGCGGCCGGGATTTTTCAAAGAAGAAAGAACGGCTCAGCTAAGCGGAAATCCGTTTATGGGATTTTGGACGACGTCCAATTTGGCCTGGACCTTCGCGCGGACATGAAGGTTGTGGAGCGGAGCGCCAACCTGAAGTTTGACTTTACTCTGCCGGATCTGAATAAACTTTTTCAAAGATCCGAGCTGACGCCTGATCAGCGGAACGAACTCGTCATCGAATTCATCAGCCAGTACCTCCGCGCGGCTTCGGGGAGCAGGGTTTTTGCGGGGTCCGCGAACGCGGAGTTGTGGGAGAGCATCGCTGGAATGATCCGAGACTTGGGTCTTTCGGATAAAATTTTGGCCGGGGAGTCTCCCACGAATGACCCTGAGCGAATCCCGGTGCTTTTGACCACCCAGCCAAGGACGGGTGCGGAAACGGCAAATGCCCCCAAGAGGACGATGCGGATTTATCTCAAGCCCCTGCGAAAGGGCCAGGCGGTCAACCTGTTGAGAATTTTCTCGATGCCGCATGCGGCGTTCCCGGCCGTAGTAGGGGGCGAGAACTTTGACGCGGACGCGATCGAGCGATTTTTTTCCGCGGAAAAACCAGAGGATATGGCTGCTTTTGAGGTGCTGGTCCGGCAGATCTATGGGGATGGGATCCTGCCCAGGAATGAGACCGAGCGCGGGGTGTTTCTCGCCAAATTTCTTAACAAGCTACGGAGCCAGGGCGCCTTTAGTCGCAATGAATCGCCCCGGTATTACTTCCTCAAGCTGGAGCGGGTGCTGCAGCAGCTCCGGACGGCGGCAAGGATGGCCGCGGCCGCGGCCTAAACCTGCCGACCGAACGGATCGGCCGGCTTGCCTGGGTGCGGGGATTGGCTTATAATCAAATTATTCCGATCAGCGGTTGCGATGGGTTAAAAAAAGGATGTTTATGAAAACCAAGTTTATGCGCGCATCTGCCGCCCTGGCCGCTTCGTTCTGTCTGACTTTGAACGGCCTGCCCGCATTCGCCGATGCGAGCGGAGCCGCGGCGCCCGCGATGGCCTCAGCGCCCGCGGCGGCCTCGGCCTTTTCATCCGCTCCGATGCTTCAGACGGGACTGGAACAGCAAAAAATCATCATCAACAATGTCGGCGGTGTCGTCGAGC
>JAGVCY010000036.1 GCA_020058965.1 Candidatus Omnitrophota bacterium
GACACCTCCAAAATCGCCGTGATGCGCGAAGTGTTGAAGAAGGGGATTCGGATCATCAATGATGTGCATGCGATGAGCGGCGATGGCGGCATTCCCGCGCTGATCGCCGAATATCAGGCGGGTGTGATCCTGATGCATTCCCGCGGCAACCCAGCCGATATGCAAAAGAACACACAGTACACCGACCTGATCGGGGAAGTCGTCGGCGCCTTGCGCAGCTCGCGAGACCGCGCGCTTTTGGCGGGAATCGACCGCGGCGACATCGTCGTGGATCCGGGTATCGGTTTTGGAAAAAGCGCTGAAGCCAACTGGGAACTTTTGCGTGCATTACCGCAAATTCGATCCGAGTTGAGACAGGAAGTTCTGGTGGGGCTGTCTCGCAAATCTTTTTTGCAAGACGGAGCGTCGATGCCCGCGGCGCATCTGGCTGCGCTGGCCGGCGGGGCGCGGATTCTCCGCGCGCATGATATTATAGAAACCAAACAAGTGATTAGAACCTTTGAACTTTGGCAGGGGAAGCTATGAACCTAGACTTCGTTAGTCTGCTGCATCTTTACTGGAAGCCGTGCGTCGAAACGGCTTTGTTCTGGTTTGCGTACTACCAACTGCTCATTTTTCTTCGCAGCACCGGAGCCCTTCAGGTGCTCAAGGGACTGTTTCTCGTTTTTATATTTTTTATCATAGTTCAATTTTTAGGGCTCGAAACGATCGCGACCCTGATGAATCAGATCCTGCCGATATCCGTCATCGCGTTTTTGGTCGTGTTCCAAAATGAACTGCGGCGCGGCCTGACCCGCATGGGCCAAAGCTCAATGTTCAAAATATTTTTAAAAGAAGAAAAACTGGTTGATGAAATCGCGAAGGCTGTGAGCGGGTTGTCCAAAAAACGCATCGGAGCGCTGATCGCGCTGGAGCGCGAAATGGGACTCAAGCCCTTCGCGGAGAGCGGGGTTGCGGTGGACGCCGTGGTCAGCTTCGAATTACTCTCAACCATTTTTATGCCCCAAACGCCCCTGCATGACGGGGGCGTGATCATCCGCGGCAGCCGCATCGAATCGGCCGGATGCATTTTTCCCCTGAGCCAAAGCCGGCAAATATCCAAACTGCTGGGCACTCGCCACCGCGCGGCCGTAGGACTTGCCGAGGAGAGCGATGCGGTGGTGCTCGTCGTGTCCGAGCAAACGGGCACTATTTCCATCGCGGAAAAGGGCGAATTACTCCAAGATGTGACGCTGGAAACTCTCCGCAGTCGGCTGATGAACCTGTATCGCCCCGAGAGACCCGCCCGTCGTCGCTTTAGTTTTTTTAACGGTACTCCCAAATCGGAGAAAAGGCATGAAACTGCCGTCTAAGGTTGACTGGGGCTATTTGGGATTGTCACTCCTATTGGCGGCGATCACTTTTGGGTATCTCAATCAAAAAATTCACGAAAAAGCCGCACCGCAGGACCCGTCTTACAAGCTCATTAAACTTACGGCCAAAACAGTTCCTATTCGCGTCCGTATCGCCTCGGCCCCGCCCGAGGGTTATCGCCTGATTCAAGAGCGAATCACAGTCAATCCCGACAAGGTCACGGTGATCGGCCCGGAAGCGCTGTTGGAGCAGGCCTCGTTTGCTGAAACGGCAATAGTGGATATTAGTCAAACGACGCACAAAGTCACCAAGTCACTCCCGCTGGAATCCGTCGCGGGCGTCCATCTTGGCGGAGAGCCCTTCATCGTGGCTGTGACCGTTCCCATCGATAAACTCGAAGAAACCCACTAGTCACTTCCATGAGACTGCTCGGTGTCAATGTAGATCATGTGGCGACCGTTCGGCAGGCCCGCCGTGGTCAAACCCCCGATCTGATTCAAGCGGCACTCGTGTGCGAGCGCTCCGGCGCCGATTCCATCGTCGCGCATTTGCGGGAAGACCGCCGCCACATCCAGGATGCGGATGTTTTTAAATTAAAGACAGCGCTTAAAGTAAAGTTTAACCTCGAAATGGCCATTCACCCGAGCGTGATCAAGACTGCTTTGGAAGCCCGTCCGCATACGGTGACGCTGGTGCCTGAGCGGCGCCGCGAGCGGACCACGGAATCCGGTCTGGATGTTGTGCGGGATCGTCGCCGGTTAACCGTTGCGACCGACCGCCTGCGAGCGGCTGGGATTGAGGTGTCGTATTTTGTCGACGCGGTTCCGGCACAGATCGACGCCGCGATCGCATGCGGAGCTCACGCGGTCGAAATTCACACCGGTCCCTACGCTGCCGCACGCACGGCTGTTTCACAAAAGATCGAAGCTCTTCGCGTGGAACGCGCCGTGCGGCATGCCGTGCTGCGCAAACTTCAAGCACATGTCGGTCACGGACTCGATTACAAGAACACCGCTCGGATCGCCCGCTTCGCGGGGGTTGAAGAATTTAATATTGGATTTGCGATCGTATCTGAGGCGTTATTTGTTGGTTTGCCGGACGCGGTCCGCCGAATGAAGCGGTTGATTCGCCGGCCCGCCGCAAGCCGCTGATGTTGTCCGTCTTGGTGCTGACAAAAATATCAGGCGAGTCCATCACCCGTAAGGAGCTGTCCCGCCAAGCATCTGAGGCCGCCCGCACCGCCGCGCTCGCCCTGATGGCTTATAAAGGAAGGCCAGTCCTCCCAAACCGCGTAAAAATCCATAAACGACCCAGCGGTCAGCCGGTTTTATCGGTTCATAAACCCGCTTCTCCCGCAGACGCATCAGCAGGAAATATCCTCATCAGCATCTCGCATATCACAGCCCTGGGTGCAGGCCTAGCCGCTGAGTCGGCGGAATGAAAAACTCATTACGGCGCCCGCGGATTTGTCATAAAGGTGATTTCGGCCACCTTCTTGTTATAGCCGGATCAAAGGGAATGGGGGGCGCGGGTCAGCTGGCGGTGAGCGCGGCGATTGGAAGCGGGGCGGGGAAAACTTCCTGGGCAACCACCGAGGAGGTCCACCGCACATATGGCCGTGTGGCGCCTGAAGCGATGTCGTTGACCTTCAAAGCCAATTCGGCGGGCGGGCTGCCGCGTGCGTCCGCTGCAAAAATTATAAATCGGTGCATGCAAGTGACCGCGGTTGCCGCGGGGCCTGGCCTGGGCCGCACCACAGAAATCCGAGACATCATTCGGAATTTGTTAAAAGTTTCTTTAGTGCCGCTGGTGCTCGATGCGGATGCGTTATGGGTGCTGGAGGGGAATCCGCGTCTTCTTGCGGGGGCCAGGGCGCCGGTGATCATCACTCCGCATGAGGGTGAATTCACCCGGCTCTTTGGAAAGTTGCCGAAGTCTAACTTGGCGCTAAAGCGGTCGGTTGCAAAAAGAATCGCAAATCAGTATCATTGTGTCCTTGTTCTCAAAGGTTCACGCTCTTGGGTCATTTCTCCCGACGGTGAGTGCTATCAAAACTCCACCGGAAACCCCGGCCTCGCCAAAGGCGGAAGCGGAGATGTTCTCACCGGAATAATCGGAGCGTTGGTCGCCCAGGGATTTAAGCCCTGGACCGCCGCTTGTTTGGGCGTGTATGCACACGGCCTCGCGGCCGATATTGCAGTCCGCGCAGGTTCGCAGACATCTTTGAGGGCATCCGATTTGATTCAGGCTCTGCCCGCTGTCTGGTCGAAGCTCGAAAAGCGCCGCAACCTTATTCGCGACTTTTGCTGGAGTAGCTCAGTTGGTAGAGCAGCGGTTTTGTAAACCGCAGGTCGTCGGTTCGATCCCGACCTCCAGCTCGGTTTTGTATTTTTTGGAAAAGTTTGGGTAGGTAGTGAAGTGGTCAAACACAACAGACTGTAAATCTGTCGGCTCACGCCTTCGAAGGTTCGAATCCTTCCCTGCCCACCAGTTCGCGGTCTGCTCAAAAAGCCGTAGATGCTAGGCGCGAGGGAGCGCGGCGTGGCGAGAGCC
>JAGVCY010000270.1 GCA_020058965.1 Candidatus Omnitrophota bacterium
GTCCGTCCTTCGCGGCACTCCAGTACGAAAGCAAAACGAAGGACGGACAATTCCGGGACATCGCCGTTTCCGTCGCGGATTGGGTGATCCGAATGCAGGATGAGGAGGGCGGCCTGAAAGGCGGCCCAGCATTCAGCTGGTACAGCACCGAGCATAATCTGGACGCGTACGCGTTTTTTGGAATGCTGGGCCGCATGACCGGTGACCCGCGGTACCAGGCGGCGCAGGAGGATCTGTTCAAGTGGATCATGACCCACGCGGCGGATCGGAATACCCGTTCTTTTAAACGCGGTAAAGGGGATGCGACCATCGCGACGGATACCTTCAGCTGGTCGGTTGCGGCGATCGGTCCCGCGAAGCTCGCCGAATCGGACTTCGACCCCGAAGGGATCATGGAATTTGCCGAGGAAAATTGCCGTGTGGAAGTGAATTTTAAGCGGCCTGACGGACGGACGGTGAAGGTGACCGGATTTGATTTTTCAAAAATTCAAAACCAGGTCCGGGGCGGGGTGGTTTCGGCGGAATGGACCGCGCAGGCCGTGGTGACATTTCATGTTCTCGAAAAATTCTTCGAGGCGGAGGGCAATGAGGACAAGACCGCCTATTATCGGGACAAAATTAATTTTTATCTCAACGAACTTCAGAAGATGATCATTTCGAGTTTGTCGCGTGTCGGCCAGGGCCGCGGCTGCTTGCCGTACGCGACCGCCGAAAACGCCGAAACCGGTCACGGCTGGCGCACCCCCGCCGGCAAACAAACCGGCTCCGTCGCCGGAACTGCCTACGGTATTTTTGCCTGGATGGGCTTCAACCCTTTTGACGATTCAGCAGAATAAGAAGATACAGTAGAAAAAGTGTCGCATTATTAGTGTGGCTGTTGTAATATCCTCATATCTCATGAAGTTACCTTCCTTCTTATATAAGATATTTCGCGGCGGGGTCTGCGCGGTGCTGATGCTGGTTGTGGCAGCGGAGTTCGGCGGAGGATCGTGGGTCGTCGCGACTGCTGTTGCGGCGCAGACCACCGATTTTGATGTCTACGACAAGGAACTTGACGCCCTCGACTCCAAGATTCAAGATCATCTGAAGCGCGCGCGAGAGGCATCTTTTTGGAAACAGCCAAATTCCTCGAACGAGTCGGCTCCGGCCGTTCAGTCCATCAAAGCGCCGACTTCCAATTCCAACTTTGCGGCCACTCATGCAAAAGCGGCACCTACGCCTCAGGCCCCCATTAAAGTCGCCGGTCCTTCCGCGCCTGCATCTGTGCCGGCGCCCGGACCATCGTTTGCGCCCGCGTCCGGGAGCGCGCCCGCTTCAAACCCAAACGCCGGTCAGATTCTCAATCAAAATTATCAGACTATGAACGCGATCGATCAGAATATCGCCTCACGCACCCAGGTTTCGGGCACCTACCGGACCGGCTTCGGCGTCGGCCATAATCGGAATTTTTCAGGCAACGATTCTAACTCGGATCTGGCCGACAGGGATTTCCATTATTTATTTGGTGACCGAATTTATGACACATTCGACCCCGCGATTTACAGCCAATACAAGTTGGATATCTATTCTCAGATCACCAAAGAGACTTCCTTTTTTGCGGAGATCGTGGCGGATCCCTGGTCCTATGTCGGCCAGACCAGCGAGATCGTGGTTCCGGATGTCGACGGCGAAAACTTCATTCGCATCAAGCAAAAATACTGGGGCCCCAATAATTCCACTGTCCCGCAGACGGCCGTGCGATCGAATGGTCAGACTTCAAGAGATAGGATCGGCTATCCGGTGCTGGAAGCCCACGATGGCAAAACGCAGGCTTTTACGGCATCGGGCTACAGCAACCTTTTGATGGGCGCTTACAATGTTCCTGAGCAGGATATCGATTATGAGTTTCGACCCCTGCGTAAAATTTGGTTGGATGACAAGCGCGATATTTGGCATTTTCGTGTTTTTGGGCTGGCGGATCAGAACCAAGTGATGACATCGGACGATCCGCTGCACCTTTCCAATGAAAAAGATTATTGGCAGCACTCGGGCTGGTTGGACGAATGGAAGCCCGTGCAGCGGTTTGAAGCGAACCCCTTTCTTCCAGAAAGATCTCCTATATTTTTGCGCGGGCATTACGACACAGCCGATGCCTTCTATGCTAAGGACTCTAGCGGGAATTATCTGACGCTCTTGCGCGGCGTTGCCGCTGAGGCAAACTGGGACAATACCTATCTCGGAATGATGACGGCTTCGCGCTTTGGTCTTTGGGACGAGTACCAGGATTTTAATAATATCCCAGGCGTGGTTCGTCTCAAGCACAACTTTACCGAGGCCTGGATGGTGGGATCCACCTACACCCACCGCGTGGGTTTGATCGACAATGAGCCGGATGCGTTTAACCAGGTGACCGCAATCGACACACGCTACAACTTTAACTCGGACGACTTCATGTATGCGGAAGTTGCCTATTCCCGAAATAGCATCGACCGGCAAAGTTCTTTTCAGTACGACCACGAAGGCTTTGCTCACAAGGTAGGTATTGTCAAAAATACGGGTGATTTGACCTCGGGAACGACGCGCTGGAATGGGGATTTTACCTGGATGGACACGAAGTTTAGGGAAACCCTTTCAAAATATGAGTCTCTGCGGGACGACGAGCATTGGTCCCAACACATCTCGTGGGCGGCCATTCCGCCTGGTCTGGAACCATTCAAGATCGGTACCGGCGTCGATTACGGCCGGTATGTCACACGACTCAATGTGGCATCGTCCATCCCGGACAAGGGTGTGGACAATCTTTTTGACATTCGTCACGTGCGCGATTCGGACTCTTCGGCGATCACCGATGCGGGGAACGACGGTGATGAAAGCCATATCGAAACGGTCATTCGTGACGAAACGACTTGGAAGTTTTTGCCCGAGTGGACATTCAAGAACTTTATGCGGTTTCATATTTTGCCGCCTACGCGCAAGGGGGTTGAGCCCTTCACCTCCGGGTTCAACACGCCGGGAGTAGACACCTCGGGTTTTTGGGATCCTTCACTGGAGTCGAGTTCTTACTATGCAAATTCCCTCATCGAACCCGACCTCAATGCGAATAGGCGCAGTTTTGGCTGGGGGCTTCAGTATGAGCCTCGTCCCGCATGGACATTTCAGGGTGACTTCACCCGCACCAATGCCATCCCGGACTTTCCCCGGGGACTTCTAAACGACTCTTTTCAAAATTCAGTAATACGCGACCCCGAAACACCCAATATCTGGCTGGACCGCTTGCAGCCCTTTCTCTACAATCAACATGTTTTTGGCCTCCCTTCCTATGACTATTTTTCAATTATGAAGGAGAGGATCCTCTATAAGCCAACGGATGAAGTGCAATTTACTTTTCATGCCGCCCAAAATTCCTACAGGTTATGGGGCCCGTCCGATGAAAACGTAAATCACCAAGGCATTAGTATGGATTGGCAGTTTACGGATACGTGGTCTATGTTTTTTGACTACACGCATACCAAGGTGGCAGATGTAGCCAAACTGCTTTCAACTAATCTGGCTGTACTTGAATTCGATGATCACCACAACATCTACTCCCGCCTTAGATACCGGATCAACTCCAGCACCTTCCTCACCATGGAATATGGCGTGTTTGGAAACATTTTTGGCGAAGGATCCGAAGCGCTGCCTACGAGCGAATACGAGACGAGCACATTCAATCTGCCGACCATCGATACTGAACATCTCTTCCGAATGAGTCTCGACGGCGAATTTTAAGCCTTCAACGCTATTTTTTAGGCGCTCTTGAATTTTTCCCAAGTTGAGGTACACTTGGCATAGAGCTCCAGCATGAGTGTGAGTTGGTATATTTTAAATATTATTCAAATGTTAAATAAAAACAACTAAATATTAGCTATTTTGAGCATAAATCAACGAGGTTAAATGAATAATTCCAAGGTAAAGAATAAAGTTCACAAATCTCTGAGCGTCCTCCTGCTCCTGACATTTGTTTCTCAACAGGCGCTCTATGCCGCCGATGACCTCTTCCTTAATAAACGGAAGAATGACGAGAAGAAGTTTTTGCCCGTCTTTATCGTCAAAAATGAGAATAAGAAGCAATTCCTTCTCGATCGCATGAACCAACAATTTGACTCTCCTTCGCTGGTTGACGATAAGCTGGCGCAGCGAATCCGTAAGCATGCACATCTCAAAGAAGCGCACCAAGAAGATCTTAAAAAAGAGGGGAATCCAGCCGTCGCGGCAGGGCCATCACCCGACCAGCTAGTGCTGAATCAACTCAAGGCGATGCTGGACCTCCTCGGTCCGGTTCCTGATCAACCGCAGATTGAGGAAGAAGATGCCCTTCAGCCTGAAGCTCCCCAAGCCATGCAAGTGCCTCAGGCCGCGGAAGCGCCCGTGCAGCAGCAGCTGCTTGCCGCAGCTCCACCGCAGAACCTGCTTGCCGCAGCTCCTCAGCCCAATACGGCATGGACGGGTTCGCAGGATGGGGCTGGCTGGATCGACGAAAATCAGTTTGTCGGCTCATCGGGTCTCGTAGTCAGTTTTCCGGAAAACAGTCAATTTGGTCTTAATGGCTCGATCGCGCCGAACCAAGCTTTTACATACGACCAGGCGGTTGCGGGTCTCATGATGATCGAGAACGGAAATCTTGCTGACGCGTACCAAATATTTAATTTTTACAACGGCGCCTGGACCGGAGACGGGTATTTCACGGTTTACAACGCTCAAGATCCCAATAATCGCACTCAGGGCAGTGCGGGCAGCCCCGGAGCCGTTGGCGAAAATTTCAAAAAACTGGGACCAACCGCATGGGTCGGTCTTTTTATGACGCGTTATTACTTGAGCACCAATGACAAGCGGGCGTTGGATCTCGCTGTGTCGATTGGTGACTGGATTTTGACTCTACCTTCTCAGAACGGCGCGCGTGCCATGGGTGATTCAGGCGCAGAGGCGTCCATCTATTCTGTCGAAAATAACATCGACCATTACGCGCTTATGAGAACGCTTGCCAAGATTCTTCCGGCGGGAGCAAAGAAGAATGCGTTCCAGACGGAAGCCGATACGATTAAAAATTGGCTCAAGAGCTCCAATGCCTACGACTCCGCTCTCGGCCTCTTTCTGCGCGGGCCGGGCGACCCCCTTTTGGCGCTCGATACAAATTCCTGGACACTTCTGACGCTCGGGGTTGACGGCATCAAGAGTCTCGGCTTACCCGGTCTTTCGACCGACGCGGAACTTCACAGCTACATTGCCCGGATCGAGAACACCTTTGTTGTCAAAAATGACGGTACCTTCGGCGGAAATGTCATTTCGGATTGGAAGGGGTTTGATTTCTCTGACGCGGCCAATGCGGCGGCGGCTGGACGGAACGGCGTGGCTTGGGTGGAAGGCACGGCGCATATGATTCTTGTTTACGATATGCTCGCCAAATACTACACATCAGTTGACGCCGTCAAAGCGGCGGATTATGCCGCCAAGCGCGATCATTTTTTGAGCGCCAGTTCGGTTTTTGGTTCGGTTGGATCTAACGGCCACGCGCTTCTTTATGCGTCGGATAACGGCCAGCCGGTTTTCAGTGATGACCCCATCAATATCATCCCAAGCGGGGCTTCCGCGGTTTCGACGGCTTGGACCATTTTAGCGGCCAAGGCCATCAGCTCCGGTATCCAAAATCCGTTTATGATCGCCGCTAATTTTCCGACAGCGGCCAACGACATCAATAATTTCACTTCCATTTTTCTCAGCTATCCGTTGGCCGTCCGCTTAGAAATTAATGAAATATTCAGACCTTACGGAGTCGTTATTTTAAATGGAACCGGCAATGTAGCTTTAAATGCCGGCGAGATGGGCTATCTACGCGCTAATATCCTCTATTATGCCGATGGGACACTGGTTCCTAATCCGCTTTTGGCTTATGAACGTATTGTGGCGATGAAGCAGACCTATTTGGCCTCACCCTTTTACTCTACGGCAGATACGATTGATGTGAAGCGCGTTTTGGCGTCTGCATACGGCATCAACCTTTCCGACAGTTGGACTTCTGCCGAAATCAACATCCTCACAAGCTCGGGGCTAATTTTTGCTACCGGCGGTTATCCGATTCCCGATTACACCGTCCCTCTTGGATTTTTTGAAACGATTGTGAAGTATGTCGACACTTACAATAATCTTTCCGCCGCAAATCGCGCGAAGGTCGACCCGATCCTTTCGCTTTACACCTACACGGATGGCGCGGGGGCTGTGACGACCCTGAATCTGACCGAAGCCGCCGGCAGCAATGTTCAGCTGACCGACATTTTTATTTTTGGAAATCCCAATTACGGACTGCTGTACAACGCTTCGGGTCAACCGGGGAATCCGGTGACGGCACTCCAGTATTTCTTGGATATTTCCGCGTATGTTACCGCCTATCAGACTCTTTCCGCGCAGGATCGTCAGACCATCGATAACGCGGTCCTTTTGCCGAACAATATCAATTTGGTCGATGGCCTCCAACAGAATGAGATCGGACGGTTCGGTGCTTTTCTTTATGACGGCGCCGGAAATGTGGTTTTGCCGACGGATGCGGTTGTTCAACAAAAGCTGAACGCGTTCATCGCGGTGTTGGATAGTTCGACGGATCCGAATGAGATCGCTCGTCAGAACGCTTTTGTCCACCTCTATGGATTTAACCCCACCGGAATCCTGACGGATGCGCAAAAATCCATCATCCTCGGTATCGTAGGAGATCCAGCCTATGTGCAATTGGATTACTTTGCCAATTTGATCAAAGTGGAAACGCTTTATCTCGCTCTCCAGGCCGATGTTCAGGCGCTTTCGGCTTTCAACACTGCCAAGGGTGTTGTGGTCCCTGCCTCGGGCAACATGACCACCGCCAACATCAATGAGAGAGCTGCTCTATTCGGTGTCGTAGGAAGTCCCAACTACACTACGGCGGCTGTATACATACAAGGGCTTTTGGGATATGGAGCGCTATTGAGCGCGCTTCAAGGCAGCGCGGCCTTTACGCAAGCTTTTCAGCATCTCTATGGCGTGAATGTCAGTGGAGCGCTCACGGTTGCCGAGCAGAACTTAATTTATGGTGTTGTTGGTACCGCCGGATATGTGCAAGCCAATTATTTAGCGCTTCTTCTCAATGCGGACGCGCTCTATCTAGCTCTGCAGGCTAATCCTCAGGCTCTCTCGGCCTTTAATACGGCCAAGGGCGTTGTGATCCCGTCGTCAGGAAGCATGACCGCCTCCAGCGAAAATGAAAGAAGCGCGATATTTGCAATCGTCGGAGATCCCAATTACACAACTGCGGCTACCTATGTTCAGGGCCTACTTGGATACGGTGCGTTGCTCGCGGCTTTAAAGGGCAGTCCATCTTATGTTCAGGCGTTTCAACGGCTTTACGGAGTTGATGTCAACGGTGTGCTTACGGTAGGTGAGCAGACGCTTATTTATGGCGTGGTCGGAACCCCAGGTTATGTTCAGGCGAACTATCTTGGATTGCTTCTCAATGCGGACGCTCTGTACCTTGCCTTACAGGCAAACCCCAGCGCATTAAATGCCTTCAACATCTCACGCGGAGTAACCCTTCCTGCCGCAGGCAATCTGTCTTTA
>JAGVCY010000079.1 GCA_020058965.1 Candidatus Omnitrophota bacterium
GAGGATGGCTCAGGGGAAGCCATTGGCCTATGAGTACGCATATTTTGCAATCACCATCAAGGAGGCCGATGAGTCACACGTTGTTTGCACCATCACATACCCCAGTCTTCAGAGAGACGGAAAGATCGTGATCGTGAGAGAGGAAAAGGAGATAAAAGGGGTGCAGATGGCCTACTTTATCAAGAGTTCCAAGCGCAATGTTAACCTCCAACGTCAGGTCGTCCGTTGGTTTGATCACAATTATGGCGAAGCCATGATAGCGGACTTGCGCAAAAGGCTCACCCTTGTCACGGACGGTGTGACCCAGGAAGGAGGAAGGATCAGGCGGCCCAATGGCCAATCTATTTCGCCCTATGGAAATATCCGGTCGACCGAAAAAATCATCGGGGATTTTTTACGTCAATTGGGTTATGAGGTCCCTGTGCTAGAGCTGGAGGAGGATGCGGCTTGGAGCCCTCTGTTTGAAACACTTACTGACAATTCTCTCAAATACAAGGCCCTTACGACGCGATCTTCTGATGGGACCTACAAAAATTCCGCTCAGCTGGGCCGCTGGGCCGCCGTCCAATATCTGCTCGGAAACGACGATACGCACATCGGAAACCTCCTTTTCGCAGTCGAGCAGAATCAAGCAACGAGTATTCGGATGGTGGACTGGGAAAGCAGCTTTGCTCTATCCGGTGATGACGACTTGAAGGAATTTGTGGATACGTATGTTCGTTTGTTGCATCACGCCTCCAGCGAGGCTGGTCAGGACGAAAACATAAATAACATTTACGACTCCTTTAGCAAAGGATTCTACGAGGCAATATTAGAAATTGAGAAGAATTCAAGCGCTTTGACCAAGCTGATGGCGGAAGTCAACGGAAATGGCGGTCTTGTGGTTCGAGAAATTCCCAGAAACACCAAGGAATACAACATAAAACCGATTCCCCACTACAGCATTCACCTGTCTCCCGATGAGATCATCCGGGGAGTTCAAAAGCGTTTAAAAAACTTACAAAAAGTGGTCGAAAGACCCTGGGGGTCGACAAGCGGTCGCGGGCAATCAATGGGCGCGAGGATGGCGCAGGAGACCGCGGGTTTTGTTTTGAACGAAAAATACGTGATCGGCGCTGAGCATGTTTCCGCGATCCTAGCCTCGTGGGCGCGGAAGTTTTATTTATCGGTCAATCCGAAGCTCGGAGCAAAAAAACCCAAATTTACAAAAAACGTTACGGTGACGGTCGCTTTCGACGGGACGGAAAAAACGCTGACGCTAGGCCGCCACGCGGAATCCGAAGACCAATTCGGAAAAATTGACGACTTATTGGATGGGACAGTCGATAAATCAATAAATGTCGACTGGATCGTCAAACCGGTACTTAGGCCGGACGACGGCACGATGCGCTTGACCCTCTCCCGCGCCCCCGCTGCGCCCGCACCCACCGCCGCGAATGGCGCGAGGATGACACAGGCTCCGCGGGGGACTACGAACGAACCCAAATCTTTATTTTTTATTCAACGGCCGCTCGACGAACTAAAGTCCGATCAAATCAAAACGATACGAGTTGATCATTTGGGTCCTGATGATCTAAAGCTGGGATCCACGATCGTGAATTTGATCCCGTTGCTTTGGGGGCTTCGCAAGAAGTTTCCGGAGGCGGATATCCTTGTCAATTCCAAATATGCGGACGTCTTTCGAAGAGCTGAGCAGCTGGGTGTGAATCCTCAATCCGGGACGGCAGCGGGAAAGGTAAGTTTTGGGAAGTCAGACCTCGTTATCGAAATAGGTCGCAATATCGCGCCTGAGGCGGGGAGCGGAAGCTTCGGGACCAAGATGCATATCATGCTCCCATCCCCTTATGAATTCGCAGAAAACCATGCCAAGGGCAGTGGGAAAACCCAAGCGTATTATGCGAAACCGGTTGTTTACTTTAAATATCCGGATCCGTCTGTTGCGCGCCGGCTCGAGATCATTTTATCCAAAATAACCGAATCATCCGAATGGCAAAATTCATGGGGGGCCTCGCTTTGGTTGGCCGGTCAATTGGGATTAGATGGAAAAATTGATGATTTGGACGGGATCTCGGTGTCGGCCACGGAATTACAATTTGCCGAGCGGTTATTGGACGGTTGGTTTTATGATGACCGACGCATCCGTCTGAACGGTCCGATCCTGCTCATCAATCCATATGCCGTATCGCGCCAATTTACACTCAACTCAAGCGACTGGGTTGAAGTGATTCGATCGCTGCGCGACGGCCTTCCCTCATCACCGATCGTCGTGGCATCGCCCATCACGGGGCATAAAGTAGGTCGTGGAGCGGTGGTGCCCGGTGAACTGCAGAACCTGGTCGTGGAGAGTGGGTTGGAGGATGTCGTCATTATTCAGGAGCCATTCGAAACATTGGCACACGCATTATTGGGGCGGGTCCGGGAGTCCGGCGGAGCCGTAGTGAGTTTGGATTCGGGCTTAAGCCATATGGCAGGTTTGTACGATCTTTCCCAGGCTTTCATCGCCGTTGAGACGAGCAGGCGATCATGGCGACCGCCGGGAGACGCAGTATTTCCAATAGTGGTCCGAGAAAATTACGCCGGGAACCATGAGTTGCTTCGAACGGGGCTCAAACCGCTGATCGAAAAGTTGTCCGCTCGTGCGCAGAAGCCAGTCTCAGTTCCCGCCGGGGATGCAGTGACAGGGGTGGACGGTTTTGTCGGCGCAAGATTGACGGCGTGGAGTTTGCCGGCGGGGCAGTCGCCGGAGGATCTTGCGCGGTTGAAGGGAATTCATCCGCAGGTTCGTGCGATGATCCGGAATTTTGCGGAGGAGGTCAATGCGACCGGCGCGGCCGAAACGGATCTAGAGCGAATCGAATTTTTAAAACATCTCTACGGGTTGGGGATCGAGACGCTTGTTTCGATCGGGAGCAAGGCCGATCAGGGAAAATTGCAAATCGTTCCGAATCTGATCAATTTGTCGCTGCTTGACCCGACCCAAAACAAGGCGGTGGTTCAGAACCGGACCCTTCGCATCGGTTTTTCTCCCATCACTGGCAATCCGATGAACTGGGGGCATGTCATTGCCGGCTTAAGAGCTGTCGACCAACTCAATCTGGATGTGCTGGTCCTTCGAGTACAGGGCAGTGTCTCTAATAAAGCAATCGCGCCTCGGAATGACGTGCCCATCATGGATCGTCAGCGTATGGCCGCCGCCTCCGCCGCCATGTTCCCGAATCTAGTTACCACCACCGACACCGGCTTGAATTCATCCGACATTGGAGAGGTGGGAGTCCAAAAAATATTCGATCTGAATCCCGATCAAAAAATGATTATTTACGTGATCACCGGAACCGAAAACGAGGCGCGCGCGATCGGCATCGCGGACAGCATGCTCGCTTCCTCTCGGATCGTGCAGGCCAATTCGAAGCATGAGTTGGCATGGGCGGTGATTCCGCGGGGCGATGGAGCATTCGGGGCGGGTCTGACCGAAGCAAGAGCGCGGCGGCTGGTTCGGGATCGTATTCAAGCGGAAGCGGAAATGGAAACCGGACGAAGGCCCATGGAAGTTCGTTTGATTAATGTAGACGGGTTTACGACAAGCTCGACCGATTATCGCAACACCGGAGCGGCCGCCTATGTTCCTCGGGCTGTCCATCAAATCGTAATGCAAAATGGCTACTACCAAATACCCCGCACCGGCGCGCGGATGGCGGCCAAATTCACGGTTTTGAATAAACTTCGAGCTCAACCGGATGGGGCATTTGAGGGGAAAAGGTTATCTGATATTGCGAAGATTATTGGAGTCGCTTCGAATTCTTTATGGGTGTGTCTTAATAATCATCCTGACGAAGTGAAGCGGCTCAAAGTCACCAAGACCACTAGAGCCAAGATCGCGGTCGATATGGGGACCCGCGAACGAATGATTCTGGATCTAATCGAGCGAATTAAAAGCGGTCCCATTCAGTGGATGAATATTCAGAGTTTTTCGAGAGAAGCGGGTATGAAGGTTCAAGATATCCATGCGTTTATGTCGAGTAGACCAACGCTAAAAACACAGGTCTATGCTTGTATTGAACAAACTCAAATAAAAGCATCTCTTAGTACGAATTACTATGAAGCGCTGGGAGTGTGGTTTGACGCGACCGAGGATGAAATTAAGCAGGCTTTTAAGGATCAACATAAGAAGCTTAAATCTTATGAACTGAGCCACGGCGATGAGCGGATGAAGGAGGTGCAGACGCAGATTGTTAAGTTAAAGCAAGCTAGAGAGGCTCTCGTCGACCCGCAGTTCAGACCCCATTATGATGAAGTCCACGTGGGTATGGCTCATCGGAAATCCGTCAAAGCATTGTATAAATTTCTTAATGATAAATCTTTATCTTTAGATCCAAAGATCTCCAAGCCGAGTGAAGTTGAAGCCATTGCTTATCTGCTGAAGGAAGTTCCTTCGCTTGGCCGCGCTTCGGCAGCGCAAAAAATGCTCCCCTATTTAATGAAATTGGTAAATGTCCAAGCGCAAAAGCAAGGACTGCTTCCATTTGTCTTGACCCGCGCATCGGACGCTACCGCGCCCATTACGGATGAAGCGCGTATGCTCCCGACCCCTCAGCCAAAGACTTCCGAAGGTGCGCGGATGGCGGTTGCGCCTCGTGGGAAAGCGGTGCCGTTCCGGCGGGAGCAGTCGGCGCCGGAAGCAAGTTCAAATCGTGATTTGTCCGGCAGGGGGGCCCGCCTCGCCGCGCGCGATCGGCGCGCCCACCATAAATGGGAATTGCCGACAAATAACTTTTGGGCCGCAATGACAGGACCCGACAAAACCTGGATGTGGAGTCGTAAAGGGTTTGGCGAACCCGGGCATGGTTTTAGATTGGTCGAGAACGCATCTCGAGCCATCCAAACAACGGTTAGCGGCGAAAAGCCGTGTTTCTTATTCATTGAAAAATGGACACCCGGCATCGCGCATTCGCTGCAAGCGTCGGATCCTGTGGCTGGAATCGTGCTTGGATCTGGCGGCCGCGATGATGTGGAGCAGGCCGCTGCTTACGCAAATACGGTGATCCTGGCCGATGGGTTCCGTCCGGCTATGTTGGGCCTTGGTATGGACGAAGAGAGAATGTACTTTTATGATGAGAAAAATCGGACTCTCTGGATGGATCTTCAGTCCGAAACTAACGATCTTTTAAATGGGTACGAAGGATCCGATGATGCATACAAATTGACCTCGAAGCTACTTCAACACAATCGTCGGCTGACGGCGTTTTTTTCAAATTTTATACTCGCCCAGAAGTTTGTTGCGCTAAAAGGAACTTCCCGAATTCGGATATTTCGACAATTATTGAAAGAAAGAGTCTCGCTGCATAGGTTCGCTTCCCGTCTTTTGACCAGTGATTATTTTACAGTCCGGTCGGAACAGGAGGCTGTCGATGCGCTGAAGCTGCTTGCGCTTCTGATCCGAGACTTGCGTCACAGTCATGAAAATGGATGGTTTGGCTGGAGCCGGGAACCTGCCGCGCTTCAACAGGCCGCCCGCCACATTGAGCGTTTGTGGTTGATGAATCCAAAGAGCTATTATTTGCAGCTCGCAGCACTCGAAGCCATTCAAGAGGGTCGCGAATCGACGGCGCCGCTTCTCATCCGGTTTTCGTCGCCCATCATGCATCCTGATATTCAAAAGCAGGCGATTGCGGCGCTCGAATTGAGGCTAGCTCAGAGCGATCAGCGTGTTCGCAGGCAGTTGTTGTCGGCTATCAGCGCATCCAAGGCACTCTCGGAGATCCGCGTTTGGACCCAGCTTTTGGATCGATCAGCAACCCGACCCACAAAATCGATCGAAGTCGCCCGGATACTGGGAGTGAAGGTCGGCTCCATCAGCGCCCTGCGAGCCATTTGTCCGGCCGGATCTCTGACATTTGAACAGATCGCCGTGTCTACTTTTTGGGCCGATAGCCGGAGCAGCCGACGCGGAGCATTCGAGACACAACTGGCCTTGTTGCGGCGCGCGCGACAGGCCTGGGGAGTCGAGACCTACGAGGCATTTATGCGCCGATGGGGATTGGCAGCGACGACCCGGCTTGCCGGATCCGGGCTTATGGACCGAACCGCCGCGGTGCGGTTGATGGCCGCGGACGATCCGGCAATACCATCGGACGCTCCGGGCGATCGCATCAGCCATATTCGCAGCACCGTGCTCAGGGCGCAAACCCGGGATGATGTAGACCTTCTCCGGAGTGTTCTGCAAATCATGATCATCACCGAACGAAATTTTAAAACATTGTTCGCCGCCCTTGTCGATGCGATCTGCGAGAACCCCGGCGCATCGGACGAGCTGATGGCGTTTCTCAAGGCATATTTTGAAATGGTGAGCACCGAATTCCGTGATGAGCATCTGGTCCAAAAGCAGATTCCAAGAATCCTTCAGGCCGCCGGACAAGGCAATTATTTTTTGACTTCCAGTCTGGCCGAATCGATGCCCGGCACCCGGACTCAATCCGCGGACCATATTCATCAGGTGCGCGATCTTGTGCGGAAATTGGATGAGGATATCCTGGCCGTCCGCCAGCCGATTTTTATGCATCTGCGGATGAAGTTGCACCGCAACCCAGGAACGACGGATCCGGAGTTGGTGTCGCGTGTCGCGGACGCGCTCGCGGCATATCCAAGAATCGGCGACGCGGCGCTTGAACCGTTAAAGGAGCTCTTTACCGCTTGGACGGACGAGGCGTTAGCTTCGTTTAAAGGTTCGGAATTTGCCCCTGCTTTTTGGACGGACGAAGTATTCGCTTCATTTAAAGATCCGGAATTTGCTCCCACTTTGGCGGAGATCGGAAATGTCTTGAATGGAACGGCCGTCGATCCTTCCGTCGAGGCCAAGGCGGCGGCCAACACGCTGATCGAATTGCGCCAGGTGATCCGGGAGCTTTATGGCGAGGGAGATCCCAGAGGAGCGGAAACGGCCGGCGCTGGTTCGGTTAGGCGGCGCGAGCAGGATATCGACCTGGCGATCACGAGGCGGGAAACATTTAAAAGTCAATTGCTGGCGTTGGAGCCGGCGTCGGCGGAGGCGAAGCAGCCGCGATCCGAAGACGCGACACCGGAGCCCCCGACTTACGCGGAGCAGCATGAGGGAGGCGTTCAGAATAACCCGTTGGGATATCGGGAGAAATATGCCTACCAATTATTTGACGATCCGCTCGTTACTCAGATGAAGTCGGATCAGGCGGATCGCCGCGTGGTTTATCTGGGTCTTGTTAAGGCGGCGGAAAAGGCCGAGCGATCGGGTGATCTCGCGCAGCGGACAGGCATATTGAGTCGAATGACCCGCGAAATAGAAACTGACGGACTTGGTTCGCCAGTGCTGACGGCCTTGATCCAGGCACTGCTGCACGAGCCGTTGAGTCCGTTAGCCAGGATCAATGTGCTGGAGCGGATGGAGGCGGAGTTGTTGTCGGTGCAGGACCGTTACGCCGTTTGGTACATGGATTATCCCGCTCGCATTTACGAGGCGGTCGGAGCGGGACGACTTCGGGAGAAGTACCGATCCGTCCTGAAGGATCCGAGAATGTCCGGAATGCCAGAAAATGCCCTGCAAAACCGGCTGATCGAAGGCGTCTCCGAGGGTCACCCGGCGCTTCCGATGGCGATCGCGTATGTACGCCGCTGGATCAATGAGGCCAAGAATCAATATGCGACCATAATGCTCCCTTCCAGCCGAACTGCTTCGATCCCCGACACCGAGACCGCACCACTGATCATCACGCCGGACACATTTGATCCGCACCGCATGTCACCCCTTCGACTGGGATTCAAGGGATTCAACCTGCTAGAGCTTCGGCAGTCCGGATTCAATGTTCCTTCACTGGCAGTGCTTGCCGCCGATCTGCCGGAACGATTGAATGTGCCAAGCCGTCAGTTGGACGCATGGGTGCAGTCACCCGAGTTCAGACGGCAGATCATTTTTGCTTTGACGCGGCTTGAAAACCAGACGGGGCATCGCTTCCCATTTGACGAGCGGCATCTCACCCCATTCGAACGGCGCATGCTGCGTGACCAGAGGCTGAACCAGCCGACCAGTGAGGAAATTCTTCATTTCTCTGTCCGAAGCGGTTCCTTCATGTCCATGCCCGGCGCCATGGACACCGCCCTATTCGTTCCATTCAACCGAAGTATCGTGCAAACCAAGATAAAAAATCGATATCCGCGGTGGTATGCGTGGGACTGCTATCGCCGTTTTTTATCTTCCTACGGGATCACCGTATTCAATATGGACCCGGTGGTTTTTTCAAATGAAATCGATCGGATGAAGGCCGATGTCGTAAGCCACAAGGCGATCCGGATCACCGATTTTACGGAGGAACAGATCGAGGAAGTCGCCAACCGGTTTGAGCGGCTGATCCTACGCGAGTTGTTGGGCCCCGAAACAGCCGAAGGGGCAAAGGTCGACTCCATGACGCAGGCGGAGGTGACTCGACAACTGTTCGAGCGTGATCCGGACGGACGAGCCCTGCGGATCAGCGACGATCCCTTTGAACAGGTTCTTCGCTTGGTCGCTGAAGTGTACGATTCCTGGCATGATGAGGCGGCCCGCCTTCATCGAGTCAGCCACCACATTTCGGATGATTTTGGAACGGCTATTACGCTGCAAGAAATGGTGTTTGGAAATTTGTCACAGAATTCTGGCGCAGGGGTTTTGTTCACTCATGATGACCGCACCCTCCTCCCGGGCATCGGCGGCATCTTCAAATTTCGTTCGGCCGGGTCCGAGCTGGTCGACGGCACGACCAAACATGGCCTGCGGATCCAGAACGAACTTCGAATTCAATACCCCAATCTTTTTGAAGCCATTCGGAGATTGTCGTCGAAGGTGGTCCGTCACGAAGGAGGGCCTCGGGAGATCGAGATCACGGTGCAGGCGCCAGATTCCGCGGAAGCGATCAGCCGTCGATCGAGCGAAATCGGCGTGCGCGACTGGATGGACTCCATACAAATTTTGCAGACTCGGCCGATGACGCACCCAAACCTGAACTTCAGGAACCTCAAGCTGGCACCGGGGCAAAAACGGATCGCCGAAGGGGCGCCCGTTTCGCTTGGCGCATCCATCGGATATGTGATCGACGCGCGGGGTTTGACCTACGAGGCGCTGGTTGAGACATTGAGCCGATGGAAAGATCGATTGATCCGCGAGGGGCGACAACTCATATTGGCCTACAAATATGTGACCCCGCTGCAGGCGCTTACTTGGAACGCGATCCATCACCAGCAGGCAGGATCCAAACCGTTCATCGTCAACGGTATGCCGCTTATTGGCGGCATCATCAGTCCAGCCCAAGCGGAGAGCAATCATGCCACACAAACGGCTCGCTTGCTTCGGATCCCGTATCTCGGCTCACTCGGTGATATGTGGCGCACGCAGCTGTCGATGCGATTCGACGAAGCCGGCAATGTCTGGATCGAGGATGAAAAAATATCACCTGAGGATGTGATCACGATGGACGCATCCGGCGAAACGGGAGCCCTGTACCGCGGCGCGGCCGAATGGGTCGACCCGGATCCGGCCCCTCACCCAAATAATCCAAAAGGCGCACGGCTGGCGGTTGACGAGCGGCCTAACGAGGCGGAGCGCGAGATAAGGGTATTGAACACGCCGACGGATGCGGAGCTGGCTGCGAATCTAGGAGCGCGCAGTTCGCGCGGACTGCATGCAAGGCCGAGCGCGGTGGTGGCGGCGGTTATCCGGTATTTGAGGGAGAAGGGGATTGTGACATTTGCGCGGAAGCGATCCGATAGCGAAAGTGATTGGACGCGGATCGAGAAGCCGATACACCTTTTGATGATGGGGGTCGATCACAAGGAAAGTGTCGACATCCGATTGATGGCTGATGAACCGAATGAACGGCTCGAACGATTGCTGGACGAGCTGCAAAAACTACTGCAAGACCGGTCGACGTTGGAGCGGATCAACACTGTGCATCAGGGGACGATCGACGTCTTCTCGATCAACGACCTTCCGGAGATCAGGAAGCAGGTCGATGAGATCATTTTGACTCCGGCGGGACCGGATTCGGAAAGGATCGTGCGGTACATTCAACCTTGTCCGCCTTTTATCACAGTGGCTGAGGAATTCGACCCAGCGATTGCGGCTGATCGAAAAAGAGAAGCCGATCGGATGATCGAGGGTCTTCGGCAAAGAATGGAGTCCGGATTTTGGGACCGTGAATCCGTCACCGACGCATTAGCACAGAGCTTGGCGCTGATTGAAGGCGGGCAGGATGAGAACTGGCGGATGTGGAACGACCTCGGTATTTATTCGATTGCGACAAAAACCGGAATAAATGGATATGAATTGGACTTTAGGGCTGAGGTGTTTAAAGCCCAATCGTTGGAATCTCAAGAAACCATCCGAGGTGTCACAATTACAAATCCGAAAGGAATTCATCAGGCACCGTCCAGAGCGATACTTCAGCTTGTTCAAGCGATGAAGCTTTACGGAATTCGGCTATTTTTGTTTGTCCACCGAGATTCCGGCAAGGTGACGATCGATCCAACCAGCATGTTTAGTCTTTTGATGCCGGCTGTCAAGCAGGGTGATTCGATCGAAATTTTGGTTCGAGGGAATCGTCAGGCGGATTCGGCGGTGGGTGAAGCCGCCGAGCTCATGGAGCGGCTCCTGGAGGATTCGAATGCTTTGGAACGCGGCTCGCAGGACGACAGTTATGTGAGGCGTTTTATAACAATTGCTGAGAGGCATAATTTAGAAAAGCCCCTATCAGGAGAAGATGGCATTGCCGCTAGGCTGGCGGATGTGGCGCCGGGCGGTGCGGACGGACGTGTTCGAGCCGTCAAGGATGAGTTGATTAAAAGGCTGCGCGCACTCGTTGCCGTCAAAGGGAAGTATGGTCCGACGCTTCAAACGGTTGAAGTTGTTCAATGGCTTCGATCGCAAGCCGCGTCCGTCGGCGGTCCATTTTTAGTCGATGTCATCGCTTTGGTACTTCACGAAAACGCATGGGAAGAACTCGATGGAAATGTTTCCCTCAACAACACTTTGTCCCAAATCTCGAACGATCTGAGCTTGGATTGGGATGATGTGATCGCGGGATGGGAGATATTTGAGATTACGGATGATCCGAATCATGTGAGGGCGGAGGTCCAATTTACCCACGAGCAAGGTATTCATTTGAGGCCCGCAACGGCGATTTATGGGGCTGTGAGTGGGTTGCTCAGGGACGAAGATCTATTTGAATCGGAAGATGAAGGTAAGATATATTTGAGCGTGGGTGATGGAAAAAAATGCAGCGGGCAATCTGTTATGCAGATGATGGGGGCCGCTATTGAAGGCGGCTCGATGATTGCTATTGATGTCGTGGGAGCCAGAGACAGGAAGTCAGCGCAAATTGCCGCTGAGGTGGTGGTCAGATTTTTGCAAGAGGATGCTTATCTCGAAGGGGCGGGAAGCCCATCCAACTATCTTGAAAAAGTGATCCCACAAATTCGCCGAGAGCTAGCCGCTAACCCAGGCGCGAGGATGGCGAAGACGGCTCAGACGCCTATGGTATTTTTGCGCGAGACCGCGGCGGTGAGATCGGCCGCGATCCAGCGATTGAGAATTGCGGAATTGCCGCTGGGGAGGGCGACGAGCGGTGTGGATGTGTATCAGCTTTCGGATGGAGTTGGCGGGACAACGCGATGGAGGTTGAGAGGAGCGGAAGTGTGGAGGGCGCTGGACGGGAATAAATCCTCCAGCAGAACTCAGCGGCGCTTCGCGCCTCGCGATGACGGTCAGGCCAGAGTCGGAGCCCGCAATGATGGAAGTTGGGCGGAGGCGTTGAATCGGGAGGCGGGGACGGCGCGGATGATCTTGGAAAGATCGGGCGGGAGTATGAATGTGAAGCCGGTGATGATCGAGATGGACGTGACGCGGATGATGACGAAGAGCGGCGCGGCAGATGAGGCGGGTTTTGTCAAAAAATTAAATGAGGCACTGGGGGCGATCCACGCGTTGAAGTTGGCTTCTTTTAAATTTGTCGGGGCAAGGGACGCGGCGTTGGGGCTTTTGCCTTTTGCCGAAAACGGCGGGCCGGTGGTTCGGCTGTGGGATTGGGCGGATTTTAATGAGCTGAAGGGCATGAAGAAGCTCAATAGGCCGCTGCCCGGGCTAAATATTCCATTTTTACAGGACGCGGATGAATTTGTGCCGTTGTTGGCGACGGCCGCCTACGCGAATTTGTTGGGCAATGCGGAACGGACGCCGGATGGAGCGCTGCGGGATCCCAAGGCAGCGATGGAGTTGAACGCTTTTCTCGCACGCCTCAATCGCAAGCAATTTTTACCCGCGAACGCGCAAAAAATATCTCTGCTGTTGGGTTTTTCGCCTGACGCGGGAGCCGACGCGTACCGGTCGGTTGCGGTTCAGTGCATCCCGCTCGAGAACATCCTCGCGATCACGCTCTACCTCCAGACCCTCCGCCGCAAGGCCGTCGACCTATCCGCTTAGAGATAATAAGCGACAGAAGAGATCAGGCGGATGTCGTTGCTTTTGGCGTCGATGCCGGGGTTGGAGTTGAATTCATCGATCACGGAAAGCCGGATCTTGAGGCGGTCGATGAACGGAGCTTCGATCGTGCTTTCGGATCGCACGCGGTAGCCGTCCGAGGCGTCGAGCGACGCGTAGACATTTACATCCTGAATGAAACGCGATTGACCGTAAATCCGCGACTCAAAGAAAAACCGCGGGATCAACACCATCTCGAAGCGGTTGGCCGTTTCGTCCCTGAAATTTGTTTGCGCGAATCCCGCCCCGACCTCCGTTTTGATCTTGAAGTCCGTGGTATTAAAAAAAGCATAGCCCGGTCCGAGCGCGGGGATCAAGCGCTGATTGATCTCGGCGAACCGATCCTGATCCGCTTCGAACCGCCCGAGCCCGTACCACCCCCGATGTTCCACCGGATCAAAAAAGTGATCGTACCGGATCCCGCCGAGCGACTTCAACGCGGTCATTTTTTTTGAGGCGGATGAAAAGTAGGTGTCGCCCGACAGCTGGAGTTCGTCCGGACCCTTTTTGCGCGTGACATTGAATCGTGCGGAAGCGGA
>JAGVCY010000146.1 GCA_020058965.1 Candidatus Omnitrophota bacterium
AGCTCTCCGGTTGCGGACCAGCACGATACCGAATTAAACACGAACTGCCCGAGCCTTCTCGCGGTGGTACTCCTGCATCGGCCGTACGTGGAGGTCTTCCTGTATCATCGTTTCGATCCCGCGCACGGACGCGAGCGCTCCGGCGATGGTCGTGATGCAGCTGATCCCCTTCGATACGGCAGAGGAGCGAATGGTGATCTCGTCCTTGCGCGGCCGCGCGCCGGACGGCGTGTTGATGATCAAATGAACCGCTTTGCGATTGATCAGGTCGAGCACATTGGGACTGCCCTCGGCAAGTTTGCGCAGCGGCTTGGCCGTGACACCCGCGTCGGCAAGATTTTTGGCGGTACCTTGCGTGGCGACGATTTCAAAACCGAGCGCCTGAAGTTTTTTTCCGATTTCGGCCGCGACGACCTTGTCCTTGTCTTTGACGCTTAAAAAAACCGTGCCCGAGGTGGGCAGAGCCGATCCGGCCGCGATCTGCGACTTGGCGTACGCGCGCGCGAAGCTGCGGTCGATGCCCATCACCTCGCCGGTCGACTTCATCTCGGGTCCGAGCATGATGTCGACTCCATGAAATTTGACGAACGGCAGCACCGCCTCTTTGACGCAAAAATAAATCGGCGTGATCTCCTGCGTGAAGCCGAGGCCGGCGTCGGTGAGCTTTTTGCCCGCCATGCATTGAGCGGCGAGTTTGGCGAGCGGGCGGCCGATGGCTTTGGACACAAACGGCACGGTGCGAGAGGCGCGGGGGTTCACTTCGAGCACATAAATGTCCTCACCCTTCACCGCAAATTGGACATTCATGAGGCCGATGACGCCGAGCTCTTTTGCCATCCGCGTCGCCTGTTCCTTGATGCGCGTTATCGTCTCGGTTTTGAGCGTGTGCGGCGGCAGACAGCAAGCGGAGTCACCCGAGTGAATACCAGCTTCTTCGATGTGTTCCATGACACCGCCGACCACAAAGGTCTCGCCGTCCGAGATCAGGTCGACATCCACTTCCACCGCTCCGTCGAGGTAGTAATCCACCAGAACCGGCTTGTCGTGGGAGATCAAGTCGCCCGTACGGGCAAAATATTGATCGAGTTCGGCTTCGTCCTGCACGATTTCCATCGCGCGGCCGCCGAGCACAAAGGACGGGCGGAGCAAAACCGGATAGCCGATGCGGCGGGCGATCTTGCGGATCTCGATGAGATCGGACGATGCGCCGTTCGCGGGCTGTTTGAGTTTGAGCTTGTCGAGCATCGCGCTGAAGAGCGCGCGGTCTTCGGCTCGCTGAATCGCGGCCACAGGCGTTCCAATGATCGGCACACCTGAATCGGAGAGAGCCTTCGCCAAGTTGAGCGGCGTCTGGCCGCCGTATTGAACAATGACGCCCACGGGTTTTTCGACGTCGATAATGTTCATCACGTCCTCGTAGGTCACGGGCTCGAAGTAGAGCCGGTCAGAGGTGTCGTAGTCGGTCGAAACGGTTTCGGGATTCGAGTTCACCATGATGGTCTCGAAGCCGATTTCTTTAAGGGCGAAACTTGCGTGGCAGCAGCAATAATCGAACTCGATGCCCTGGCCGATGCGATTCGGTCCGCCGCCGAGGATCATGATCTTGGGTTTTGTGCCGACGCGGACTTCCGAAACGGTTTCGTAGCTCGAGTAGTAGTACGGCGTGTAGGCTTCGAATTCGGCGGCGCAGGTGTCGACGAGCTGATAGGTCGGCGTGACGCCGAGTTTTTTTCTAAAATCTCTAAAGGCTCTCTCGTCGGAGCCGAGACCGAAGATCCGGGCGAGCTGACGGTCCGAAAAACCGTATTCCTTTGCCTTCCGGATCTTTTTTGCCAGCGATTCATCGCGATGGCCGTTCGACGAGACCTCGGCGGTCAGGTTGACGCCTGCGGCGGATTTTTTGAGCTCCGCTTCAAGCTCGACGATCTGCTTCAGGTTGTCCAAAAACCAGGGGTCGATCTGAGTGAGCTTGACCAGATCGGCGACCGACATGCCCTGATCGAAGCCGGCGCGGATCGCGTGCAGGCGTTCGGCGTTGGGGATGCGGAGTTTTTCCTCAAGCTTATCGCCGAAGTCTTTGGGCGTAAAACCGTCCGCGCCGGTCTCAAGGCCGCGCATGCCCTTTTGCAGGGCTTCCTTAAAGGTGCGGCCGATGGCCATGGTTTCGCCGACTGACTTCATCTGCGTCGTGAGCGCCTGGTTGGCGCCGGGGAATTTTTCGAACGCGAAGCGCGGGATCTTGACCACGCAGTAATCGATAACGGGCTCGAAGCAGGCAGGCGTTTTTTGGGTGATGTCGTTCGGGATCTCGTCGAGGGTGTAACCGACCGCGAGCTTGGCGGCGAGTTTGGCGATCGGAAAACCGGTGGCCTTGGACGCCAGCGCGGAAGAACGCGACACGCGCGGATTCATCTCGATCACGATCATCCGGCCGTTCTTGGGATCGATCGCGAACTGAATGTTGGAACCGCCCGTTTCGACGCCGATCTCGCGGATGCACGCGATCGACGCGTCACGCATTTTCTGGTACTCGACATCGGTGAGCGTCTGGATCGGCGCCACGGTGATGGAGTCGCCGGTGTGCACGCCCATCGGATCAAAATTTTCGATCGAACAAATGATGACAACGTTGTCCTTAATGTCGCGCATCACTTCCATCTCGTATTCTTTCCAGCCGACGAGCGATTCCTCGACGAGCACTTCATGCGTCATCGACAACGATAGCCCCAGCGCGACGATGCGGTTGAGGTCATTCGTGTCGTGCGCGAATCCGCCGCCCGAACCGCCCAGCGTGAAGCTCGGCC
>JAGVCY010000157.1 GCA_020058965.1 Candidatus Omnitrophota bacterium
CTTGACCGCGGCGTCATAGTTTGGTCCGCCCGGGCGTTGGGCAACGAGCACCTTGACTCCGCTGTCACGCAAATTGAGAGTCTGCCCGCGACCCTGAATTCCGTACCCGATAACGCCGACGGTTTTGTTTTTCAGAATCCCCAGATCTGCGTCCTTGTCGTAATAAACCTTGGTCATTGTTTCTCTCCTTAAAAATGGTTTAGCTGGCTTCTTCGACTTCGAGGACGCGCTGATTTTTGTCAAAAATCCCGAAGGTTTTGGACTTGGACAGCGCGACCTTTCCGGTCCTGCAAATTTCGATGAGCTCGAGTGACGCGAGTTCTTTAAAAATCGCCGGCTCCTTTTCGATGCTCGAAACAACTCGAACGATCACCCCGGCAGGCCCTTCATTCAATATTTGAATATCATCGCCTTTTTTTCTGGCGGCTTCGACCACCGTTCGCACACGAGAGTCCGGGCTGAATTTTATCAGCATAAGCTCCACTCCGAGCATGTCGTCTCCGGCGATCGGCAGCACGCTGATGACCGGGATGAGTTTGTTGAGCTGCTTATTCACCTGCTCGAGAACGCTTTGAGTGCCGTCCACCACGATCGTCATGCGCGACATCGTGGGATCCTGCGTCTCACCGACGGACAGCGAAACAATATTGAACCCGCGGGCGGAAAAAAGTCCCGATACGCGGGCGAGGACGCCCGGCTCGTTCTCGACCAGCACGGAAAAGGTTCTACGAAGAATGACGGTGTCTTTGATATATGCCATATATTTCCTTACGCCATGTCCATGATTTGTTCCATGGATCCGCCGGACGGGATCATGGGCATTACATTTTCGTCCGGAGGACAAACAAAATCCAGAAACACCGGACGATCGTTGATGGATCGCGCCTTGTCGATCGCGGCGCGAACATCTTCTTTGCGCGTCACGCGGATACCGAACCCGCCGTACGCCTCCGAGAGTTTCACAAAATCCGGATTGCGCTCCATCACCGAACTCGAAAAACGGTCTTTGTAGAAGAAATGCTGCCACTGGCGCACCATTCCATAAAATGAATTATTTAAAATCGCAACCTTGACCGGCAGCTTATGAATCACGGCCGTGGTGTATTCCTGAATATTCATCTGTATCGATCCATCGCCGGAAATGCACCAAACCTCCTTGTCCGGCCGCCCCACTTGCGCACCGATCGCGGCGGGAAATCCGTACCCCATCGTGCCCAGTCCGCCGGAAGTCATCCAGGCGTTAGGTTCATTGAAGTGATAGTACTGCGCGGCCCACATTTGATGCTGACCGACATCGGTTGAAACAAGCGCGTTGCCTTGAGTCGCTTCCCATATTTGCTGAATGACATACTGCGGCTTGATGGAAAGACCGTCGTCCTTGTAACGAAACGGGCTTTCTTTTTTCCACTGATCGATCTGTGCAAGCCAGGGCTTGGTGTCGAGCGGGCTCACCAATTTGATGAGTTCCAAAAGCACTTCCTTCACATCGCCGACGATGGGAATGTCCACCGGAATGCTCTTCGAAATGGAGCCCGGATCGACATCGATATGAATTTTTTTAGAATTCGGCGAAAATTTTTCCAAATTTCCGGTCACGCGGTCATCAAAACGAGCTCCGATCGAAATCAGAAGATCGCACTCGTCCACCGCGCGGTTGGCATATACGGCGCCGTGCATCCCCAGCATGTCGATAAAAAGCGGGCTCGACGCATCCATACCGCCCAGGCCCATGAGCGTGTTGGTGACAGGCGCCTGCAACTTCTCGGCGAACGCCTTCACTTCGCGCGCCGCGCGGGCAATGATGACTCCGCCGCCGGTATAAAGCACCGGCTTTTTGGAATGCGCGATCAAATTGGCTGCTTTGCGAATCTGGCTGGGACTGCCCTTGACGACCGGGTTGTAGCTGCGCAGACGGACCTGCTCGGGCCAAATAAAGTCCATTTCGGCCAGGCTGATATCGACCGGAAAGTCGATCAGCACGGGCCCCGGACGGCCGGTCCGAGCCAGGTAAAACGCCTCTTTAACGATCCGCGGGATTTGCTGAGCGTCCTTGACCAAATAATTGTGCTTGGTGATCGGACGCGTTATGCCGGTCGTGTCGGCTTCTTGAAACGCGTCGTTGCCGATCATGAAGCTCTTGACTTGACCCGTGATCACGACCAGCGGAATAGAGTCCATGAAAGCGTCCGCAATTCCGGTCACGCAATTGGTCGCGCCGGGGCCCGAAGTCGCCAGTGCCACTCCGACTTTGCCGGTTGAGCGTGCGTAGCCTTCGGCCATGTGCACGGCACCCTGTTCGTGGCGGACTAAGACAACCTTGAGCGGGGCATCATAAAGCTTGTCGAAAAACGGAAGGCAAGCACCACCCGGCAGACCGAATACGACATCCACGCCCTCACGCAGCATGGATTCAACCATTGCCTGGGCGCCAGTCATTCGTGCCATAAGTTCTCCCTTTTCTCTATATAGGCCGTCAAAGCCCGTTAAACAAAACACCCTGCAGACAGCTTGCCGAAAGACGGACATTATAGCCGTCCGGTTCCCGTGGGTCAAACAGTCAAATCGATAGTCGATCGATAGTAGTGAGCGAAAAGAGATGGTACATTACGGAGGAATATGTTGTAGAATTTGATTTTGGTAAAAACTAACTCGTTCAAGAGGGGCAACACAATCATGGGACATTCTTCATCCGTCCGCCGCATCTTTCTGCTGTCGGTCCTTTCCGCTCTCACGGTGGCGGCTGTTTTGGCCGCCCCACCCGCTCGGGCCGAGGACGCTCATTCTTCCATTGAGGACGCCGACGCTAAGCTCTCCGCTGAGATCACCAAATTAAAAATGGGCATTCTGAACCAGACCACCGCGCCGGTCCAGACCGTTTCAGCCCCGGCGGCGGTCTCGTCGCCAGTATCGCCGGCTCCGACACGGGTCGAAATACCGAATCGCGTAAAAGCACCGACTCCTACCGCGGTATCCTCCACGACGCGGCCGATCTCCGCGGAACCGGTGAAACCGTTGTATTTTGCGGTGAGTCCAAGCCAGGGCTCGACAATCTCGGGTGTCGTTAAGATCATGATCGACTGCCTTCCGGACTACACTGATATAGCTTATGTCCAATTTGGCGATGGCGGTCCCCGGTCGAGTTTTGGGAACACCTTTACCTACAAACTGGACACGACGGCCTTTCCGAACGGCGAATATGCGCTCAAAGTTAAAGCGGTCAGCAAAAAAGGCGCGTTGGCACTGGCTCAGACCTGCACTTGGAATATAGAGAATTAGACTCGCCTATGGGCCGGATCGAGAGTTAGTTTGATTTTTTTACGTAAAAATTAAAACTGCGCGCAAGCTCTCCGTCGAGAAGAACTTCCACCCAGTATTTGCCGAGGCGGGGAAACTTAACATTGCGGAATTGAGAAACGACATTATGAAGATGGTCCATCGACCCGAGCTCAAAAGGAACGGGGTTGGATTGCACGACGAGCTCGCTGGTTTCTGCGCACAGAATACGAGTCTGCTCAGTGAACTTTCCTTCGCCCTTACCCCACCGATTTACGACCACAAACTTTTTATGGATTACGGGTGTTTCCGCCGCGGCGATATTATCAAAAAGCCCTATCAGGATGAACTTTCCGTTGTTCTCCACGCGCAAGTCGTCACACAGCAGCGTAAATTGGAGGTCCGGCCGTATGGTTTCACGATTCATCAAAATAACTCCTTGCTCAGGCGTGCATAGGTCTGACACACCGGTATCCGCGGGTAACGGTCTGAGATGCTCTTGGGTGGTCTAAAAAAGACTCCTCTGTCCGAGGCTTGAATCATCGTCACATCATTAAACGAATCACCCGCGGCGACCACTTCAAAGTTAAGATTGCGCAAGGCGCGGACGGCATGCTCCTTGCCGTTATTCAGCCGCATGAGATGCTTGGTGATAAAACCGGCTTTGTCGGTTCGCAGCGAATTGCAAAAAATAGTCGGCCAGCCCAGTTGCTTCATGAGCGGTACGGCAAATTGCTCGAAGGTGTCGGACAGGATGATGACCTGGTGGCGGGAGCGCGCGTCATTCATAAATTTCGCGGCCCCTGGCAAAGGACCCAAGCCGGAAATGATTTTTTGGATCTGCGGCAGACGAATGTTGCGGCGCTTCAGCAAGTCGATCCTAAACCGCATCAGCTTGTCATAATCGGGCTCATCGCGCGTGGTGCGGCGGAGTTCCGCGATCTGGGTTTTTTCCGCCACCGCGACCCAGATCTCGGGGACCAAAACCCCTTCGAGATCCAGGCAGATGATGCGGGAGCGCGGCGCGGTCATTCGACCGGGATCAGGATTTTTTGTCCGGGACGCAGCTTGTTGGGATTTTTGATCTTGTCTTTGTTGAAGTCGTACAGGAACTGCCAGCGATTCTGCGAGCCCAATTCTCGCTGCGCGATCCTTGCCAGCGAATCACCTTCCTTGATGATGTATTCGCGGGTTGAAACTTTAACTTCCGACTCGATATTTTTTTGCGTCTGCGTCATATAAACATTGTCTTGGATCTGCACCGCGTTTTCGCCAGGCGGGGGGCCCTGATGCGGCATCATGATCTCTTCGACTTCCGCGACCACGAACTGTGCGTTGCGATCTTTCTGCATTCCAACCAGGTCGGTGACCGGCGCGGCCGCGTCCAATTTGCCGCGGCTCACCAACCGAATCCGGTCCGTGCTGATCCCATTTTGTGAGAGGTAGTCCTGCACCGAGGCGGCGCGGCGTTGCGCGAGCTTGTCGTTGTACTGCTCAGATCCGCGGGTGTCCGCGTTGCCGGTGATCAGAACGCTGGCCTTGCTGTTCTTGCTGAGAATGCGCATGCCGTCGTCCAGAATGACCTTGGCGTCATCACGAAGATCGGCTTTGTCATAATCGTAATAAATTTTTACATTCTTGATGACTTTTCGGACGAGCAGAGAGGGGCGCATTTCTTGCGGCTTGGCGGGCGGGAGTTCATCCGCTTTGTAGTCTTCAATGATCCTAAAAACATAGATGTAACCGCGGTTCCCCCACAATCCGTCTTTGCTACGCTCTCCCGGCTTGGCGGGGTACCACCAGTAACCGCCGCGATCCGTATCTTTTTGCGCCGAGGGAGTGGCGTCCGTCGGCCACCAGGAAAAAGTTTCTTGGAGCTTTTTCAAGTCTTTGGGGCGCTGCTCTTCGCGGTAATCCTTGGTGATCATCATCGGCTTTTCTTCAGTCGGCGCGGCGTCTTCCGCCACACACGCGGACGCGGACAATCCCGTCGCAACGACACCCATCATCAGACACTTTAAAAAATCAATTTTCATGGTTTTCTCCCGCTAGAGGTTGCTCAAAAATTACGGCATATTCTATCATTCGACCGCTCCGTCCGCTAGTTTGGACTGCACTTGGTCCAAAACCCGCCGTGTTTCTTCATAGGTCACACGCCGGCCCGCCTCGGCATAATTGAGCCAGGCAAAATCCCTTACCTCTTCCGGCTGGATCGTAACCGCGGACGCCTGAACCCATCCCAAAAAATAAGTCACCGTTTTTTCCGTGTCCCGACCGCGCTTCACCGTGTCGTAATGCTCGATAAAAACTATTTTTTCCCGGATCTCCACCTGACGAATTCCGGTTTCTTCCGCCAATTCGCGCCGCGCCGTTTGCACCGGCGTTTCGCCGGGTTCCGCGTGTCCTTTTGGAAACGCCCAGTGGCCCGCACGATGCTGGATCAGAAGATACAGATCCCCCTTGGGTGTCCGGCGCACCGGAACCACCCCGAAGGAATAATCACGGACGGGTTGTGTCACGCGGATGCTTTCAGGATGAGATCGGGATTTTTGTACCACTTGAACTCGAGAAGATTATTTGACGGGTCGGTTAAAAAAAAGGTTCGGTGCTCGCGGGGCGTGCCCGGAAAGCGGTGGAATGCTTCCTCGAAAAACGGAAGATTTTGGGTGACGGCGCTCGCGAGCAAGCGTTCAAAATCGCCCTCCCGATCAAAGATCACGCCGAAATGCCTCGGGTACATCGTCACCTTTGAGGACACATCCGCGGGGCTCATGTGAGCCACCGCCTGATGCCCCCAAAGGTTGATGATGCAGCGGTTTTTTTCGATCAGGTCGATCCGACAGCCGAGTTTATCCCGGTAATAACTCACGGTCGAGTCCACATCCTTCACCGGAAAAGCCATATGAAACATCGGCCTCGCGTCGGACATAAAACCCCGAGCGGTTTAACTAAGTGTTTGAGTCGGACGATACGGCATCGTCAGAAGCACATAGGGCTCGTTGATCAGAGCGCCCGCGAGAATAAATTGATCGCCGATAATTTCTCCTACGCCGGCGATCACCGATCCCGTCGCCTTGATCGGACACGCAACCACCTCGCCCAAACCACCGATCGGACAGCCGTTCCGGTGCATCGAGCAGGTTCCGCCGCTCATGCCGCATGCGTGAACCGCCGACTTATTTGCGGCAATGCCGGTTAAAGCAAATGCCCCGATCTGATTTCCGGCGACCGATTTATGGCAAGCCGAACGTCCGCATGCATCGCTTCCTTCGGGCACATACGCGGTCAGCGCGAAGGCGTCCGCCGCGGACAAAATAACCAGCGCCATTAAAAAACCCGGAACCCAATTGCGTCTATTCATCGTTATCCATCCTCCTGTTAATTGGCGGCCGGCGTTCTAGCCGACCGATGCAAAACTTGAAATACTCACCTGCTGTGCCACTTTGCCCAAAACCTGCCGATAGGCCTCTGCCGCGGCGGAATTCGGATCCTTGATCATCACCGGAATTCCAGCATCGGCCGCTTCCCGAATTCCCATCTCGAGCGGGATCTCACCCAGATACGGTATCCCGAGCTCCGTGGCGGTTGCGGCCACCGTGCCATTGCCAAAAATGTGTTCGCGGGACCCGCAGTGGGAACAGTTATAAAAACTCATGTTCTCGAGAATTCCAAGCAGGCGCACACCCGTCTGCTGAAACATTCTTAATGTTTTGCGCGCGATGGTGAGTCCCACATCCTGCGGCGTCGATACAATGACCGCGCCGGCCAGCGTCGTGCTCTGCGCCAGCGTCAGATGAACATCCCCGGTACCGGGCGGCAGGTCCACAAAAAGATAATCCAGCTCACCCCAATTCACATCAAAAAGGCATTGGTCCAGCGCCTTGTGCGCCATCGGTCCGCGCCAAATCA
>JAGVCY010000012.1 GCA_020058965.1 Candidatus Omnitrophota bacterium
ATCCCGCCGGAGACGATCCCAATTTGGCGATCATCAACGGTCGCTGGATCGACGAGATCGATGATAATCCCAAAGGAAAACTGACCGTCGAGGACCAAAACGCGTACTACGCCGCACTTTTCGCCGAGTTCAAGAAGCGTTTAAGCGCGCATGTATCGGCGAACATGGCCGCGAATTCGCCGCGCCTCATCACGGACGGATTGCACGGCGGAATGTTGTACCTCCTGCTCTGCTATGAAATGCCGCCCGTGTTCGCGACCTTTAACATGTACTGGCACGGAAGCGATTACGAGGACGGCCCGCTGGACCGGATCGTGTCGGGGCTGGATTCCGAGTCGGCCTACGGCGCAACGATCATGGATTACCTGGTTGAATTGGTTCAGGGAGAGCGCCGGGAGCTTTCCAGCGATGAACAGGAAGCCATCACCAACCTATCCATCGATCTGGAGCGGGCCTGCGAAAAGATCGCCCGCCGCTTTGGCGAGAATCTCGGAGAACATCCCGTCACCTTCCGCGAACCGATCCGATTTCAATCCGACTTCAGCCGTTATTACCGCTTGAACGCCGGAATGGAAAATGTGCTGGAGCAGTTCGTTATTACGGCGCACAACATATATGGGCGCATCCTGAATACGGCTGAAGCCCGCCGGCAATTTGTCGAGATGATCGAGCAGTTGTTCATGAAGGAAGAGTTCAAAAAGATCTTCGCCAAGGCACTGCTCCACTCGATGTCGCTTCGCGAAAATCAGGGCAACCTCAAGTCCCGGATCAGCGAGATCATGGCCTACGGGGATTATCAAAACATTGGAACCAAGCCCGCCGCCAATGAAGTCCCGCTCGAGACCGCCATCCGCGCCAGCTTGAACCGGTCGAGGCAGGTCAGCCGTCCGATCCTGTTCAAGGTCGGCCCCGACCAGGCGCCGGTTCTCGAAGGGGTGCTGCAGGGATTGGACGAGCAGGACGGCCGCACCGTGCGTCTGTCCGGCGGAGCGTTCTTTAAACGCCGGGAACTCTTCGGCATGTACATGCCTCGCGAACGGCTGTCGGATGAGGAAGCGGAGCAGTATCTTTCTTGGGCCGCCCAGGACAGCGCCGAGACCCGACCCCGTATCCGGCAGGCGTTCATCGATATACTCGGCCTGAATCACGAACCCGATCCGGACGCCGCCGCAGAACCCTATGTCGATGAGTGGTTTCAAAACGAAGAGCTTCAACACGACGCGGTGCTCAAGAACGCCCTCGTTCGGCATCTCAAAGACCCTGACCGGTGGAAGGAGCGCATGGATTGGCGCGACGGCGTTCTTCCGCGGCTTGCCCGAGCCGCCAAGAAAAATCCCGATCAGCCGTATCACCTGATCATCGACTTTGTCGAAAACTTGCAAGGCCCCGTGCGAGTTCAGCTCAATCCTATTCTTTGGGAAAAAAGCGTGATCTCGCCCGAAACCGGTGAACTGATCGAATTGCCGGACAATCTTCAGATCATCCTCACCGCCAGCCAAAAGGCCGTCATCAAGGACGACGCCTTCATGAACCGCCCGCTCGTTCAGCATCTCGGCACGATGCTTTCGGATCATGATGTCGTCGGGCCGTTTGAAGGCGCGGTGACACCGATCCGTAAGCGCACGGCCGAACTCATCATGAGCGAGACCGGTCTACCGCTGGCCCATTCGCTCGCGCTCGCGGCCCATTACCTGTCCCGCCGACGCGCGGTTCGGTCCGGCGCGAAGAGCGTCAGCATCGGAGAATACCTGGAATATGCCCGCGGCGCTCAGCGCGCGGCCGCCGGCGGACAGTTGACGACGGGCGCGTTGATCCAGGGATTTGAATCGGGGCTATCGGGTCGAGCGCTGACCTCAGCAGGCGAGATCCTGCCGGAACTGGAGGTGAGCGGCTATTTGCATCTGAGGATCGGTGTGACTCCGGGCACGGAACGGGCGCTCTGGGACCTGTACTACGCCCTGCGCCGCGCCACCTTCCGGGAGGATCCGGAGTGGCAAATGATGGACCTCGTCGCGGTCGCGGCGCGCGTCCGGTTTTTGGCAGAGGAGCAAGGCGTCAGCGAAGAAAGTCTTTTGCTTCCGGAATTTTATAAATATTGCCGTATGCGGCTGAAGACTCAGGAAGATGTTCCCGTGCTCGAGGAGATCGTCGGCCAATCGCCGGACGAGCCGCGTATCAAACTCGAAGGGAACTTCATCAACTTTGACGGTGTCAAAATTCCGGCGGGAGAAAAATTTATCGACGCCGTTCGCAAGGGCGGCAGCCGTGACCCGGAAGCGGCCGTGATGGAACAATTCGGATATTTTGTGGGCGAGGGAGAGCGGCGACTGCTATGTCAGCTTGCCCGCGACGCCAAATATGGGGTGACCTGGAGAACGGTTCAGATCGAAGGTCCATCCGGCGAGGGAAAAACCGAGATCGGCCGCGTCTTCGCGCAGATGATCGGACTCAAACTCGACGAGAGCACGATCAATGAAGACACGGATCTGTCGGGTTTGCGCGGCAGAATGCAAACCACCCGGGAGGGCGGCTTTGAATTTCGAACCGCCTCACACCTCCAAAAGACTCGTGAG
>JAGVCY010000121.1 GCA_020058965.1 Candidatus Omnitrophota bacterium
CGATAAGGCACCACAAACTCGTCAGCATGATTATCGTAATAGGTCTTCAGATCCGCATCCGTCACATCGAGTTTTTTATCAATTTCCTGGCTCAAAAACTTGGTGACCAGGATGCGGTTGCGGGCTTGAAGCACCAGATCCTGCACATCCGTCAAATGCTGTATCCCCGCCGCTTCCGCCTGCTGAAGCAGCAAGCGCTCGGTCACAAAACTGTCCAACAATTCGCTTCTTTTATCTGCCGCGACGGTTCGAATGCTCGGAGGAAGACTCTGGACCGCTTTCATAAAATCAGCGGTCGTCACAACGCCGCCGTCATAGCTGGCCAGTGTCTGACCCTTGGCTTCCTGGCGGGTGCAGCCGGTCAAAAAAGAGGTTAAAAAAAGGCCTAAAAAAACTGCGGAATGGAGAGCGATTTTGGGGTGTTTCATGGGTCGGACTATATCACATTTTCAAGTATCGCGACAAGGTCACGCGCATCGATATAGCCCGTGGAGCGGGACTCGGTATGTTCCTTGCCTTTGGAGTCAAAAAATAGGAGAGTTGGGATGCCCTGGACGCCGTATTCCTGGGCCAAATCCATGTTTTTCTCATTACCCGCGTCGGTCAGGTCCACCTTGATCCGCTCGAACCGCTCCACCGCCCGCATCGCCCCCGCGTTCCGGTAAGTGGTCGCCTCCATCTCCTGACACGGCAAACACCAGTCCGCATAAAAATCCACCATAACCGGTCGTCCCGATCCCAAAGCCCGTTCAAGGACGGCCGGCGTGTAGTTTTGCCACTCGATCCCTTTCGCGACCTTCGCGCCGGACCGACTCATCGAACTCGCCGAACTCACCGGCTTTTCGGGCAGGATATGCCACGATCCAATCGCCAGCCAAAAATAAAATCCCGCAAAACCCATCAGAATGACGCCAAAAAACCGATCCACCCACACCATCCACGCCCCCGCCTTCGGCAGCGCCTTGATCCAGTGCGAAAAGGTCCCAAATAGCAAGTACGGAAATCCCAGTCCAAGCGCCATGACAAAAAACAGCCAGAACCCGTATACAGGATCCCGCCGTTCCGCCACGTGACTCAAGAGGGCGACCACCGGCGGGCCGATGCACGGCGCCGCAAAAACGCCGACCAGAAGTCCCGAAATAAAAAGCCCCCCGAGCCCGACCCGCTTCCGCCCCAGCCGCTCCAAAACAAACGCCGGCGCCTCCACGCGGAATAAGCCGAACATCGACAAAGCCATCGAGAACATCACCGCCGCGATCAGAAGTCTCACCCACGGACTCTGCAAAAGCGCCCCAAAAAAACCGCCGGTCAAAGCCGCCGTGACCCCCAGGACGCTGTAAGTCACGGTAATCCCCAGCACATAAAAAAGCGCGGTCACAAAACCTGAGAGCAGTGTTTTGTTTCCGCTCCGGCTAAAAATCGATACGGTGATCGAGAGCATGGGGTAGACGCAGGGCGTTAGGTTGAGCGCCAACCCGCCCAAAAATATTCCTAAGTAAGTCAGCGTGTCGTTGGAATTCAACCGGGACTGCCTTTAACCGATGATCTTGAGCATTTTTTTGAAGCTGGTCGAAGCGATCTGGAGCTCACCCAGCAATTGAGTGAGCTGGGCTTCGTATTCGGCGAGATCGTCCGGAACAAGGTCCGGATCGGTGCTCCAGTGCTTGAGCAGCAGAAAAAGCTCTTCCTGAGAGCGGCCCAGATCGAGCGCCAGACCCATCCGCTTGGACAGCTTGGTGATGTTCAGGCACTCCCCGATCAATTCCTTGTTCGGGTTTTGAACAAATTCACGCATTTTTTTACCCAGCTCCTTGGACAGGAGGCGGGCGGTTTCTTTTTTCTGGATCTCAACATTGAGAGAATCGGCCGTTTCCATTAACCGAAATACGGCCGTCGCTTTTTTAGGACTAAAGCCATGCTTGGCCAGATCACGAATACCGTCCGCGATGCGCTTGTTCAGCGTGTATTCGACGACATACCCGAACTCGATCGGGATCGGCAGACTGATCGACCGGTAAATTTGGCTCATCCAAAGATTTTCGTCATACAGCTTGAGGTACACATCGCTGACTTTTTCCAGCGTCTCGCGCGTGAGCATGCGGATCACCTTCAGACGGTCTTCAATGAGCAGATTCTTAAGTCCAAAATAACTTTCACCAAAAAATCCGTCGATCTTACGGAGCAGTTCAAAGATCGGCAGCAGCTGAAGCGCTTCAAAAAGCTCATGCTCCATGCGCATCAACTCCTCTTCCGATTTGAACGGCATCACCGAGCAACGAAAGTCATACAACCCCGCCTGCACAACCACATACATGAAGTCGCCGTCACTGCCGGTGATGCGCGACACGATCTTGACCCGTCCGACATTGAGCGTGGTCGTGCCGAACCGCTCGATCCGGCGGCTCATCACTTCCAGATCGAAGCAATAAAAGTTCATGTGAGCCCGGCTGGCCTGTTGTTCCTCAAAGATCGAGCCGATGGCAAAATAACTCACGATGTGACGCAAGGTCGCCACCGCGGGCCGCGCGAAGCGTTCGTAGACCCCGCGGCCGTTGCCGAGCGCCGGCACATTGGACTGCGCAAGCTCTAATTTTTTTAAAAATTCTTCTTCCCGATCGACGCCGCTGACCTGCGCCGCCAACTGCAGCACCCGCGCCGCGTATTGCAGGATCTGCGCGGTCTCGATGCCGGAAAGCTCCGTAAAAAACCAGCCGCAGCTGGTGTACATGAGCATCGCGTTGCGCTGCATTTCCATCAGACGCAGCGCTGCGATCTGCTCGCGGCGGTCGAGCGGCCGCGTCGTATGCTGCTCCAAAAACGCCTTCTGATTTTTTTTCCGGTCAAAGATCACCTGAATGTACGCGTTCCGCGCCGCCCAAACATCTTTGAAGTATTTGGCGCCGTGTTCTTCAAACACTCGGACGGATTCGTCGCGAAGCCAATCAAGCGAATCTCTCAGCGGCTTGCGCCAGTGCTGATTCCATTCGTCCGGCCCGCCGCCCCGGCATCCGCAATGCTCCTTCCAACGGCCCACGCCGTGCGCGCAACTCCAGGAAGTCCCCTCACCGTTGGGACCGGGCTTCAAGCGTGCCTCCCAGACAGGGGGATTTTCGGCCAGATATTCCCCATAATTCACCACACGCCATCCGCGGGCGGGCGCTTCGCGGTGTGTGAGATACGCCAGCACGCGGTCGCCGAAGGACTTGTGATGGCCGTAGGTTTCTCCGTCGGTGGCGGTGTGCAGCAGCTGCGGGCCTTGATAACCGGGCGCGTAGGTGGCGGCGATGCGGTCCGCAAAAAGCCGGGCATCCGAAAGCGTGTTCTCGAACGCGACGGATTGGGCGATCGCTCCGTCATAAAAAAAGATATCGATGAAGCGGCCGCGGTCGGAGGGTAAAAAATACCGATACGGCCGGCGCGGATCGACCGTCCCGCCGGAAACATCCTTCCAATTATGCGAATCCAACGGACGCACGGCTTCGGCCTGATACGGTGACAAAATAATGTATCGAACGCCTTCCTCGATCAAAACTTCGAGCGTCTCGGCGTCCACGGCAGTTTCGGGAAGCCAAATCCCCTCCGACACCCGATCGTAAGTGTGCTTGAAGTCTTCAAGCCCCCACCGGATCTGCGTGACCTTGTCGCGCCGATTGGCCAGCGGCAGGATGATGTGATTGTACGCTTGAGCGATCGCATTGCCATGTCCGTTATGCTGTTCAACGCTCTTGCGATCCGCTTCGACGATCCGCCGGAAGGTATCACGGTGCTTTTCACGGATCCACGACATGAGTGTCGGGCCGATATTGAAGCTGGTTGTTTCAAAATTATTCACGATATCAATGATGTGCCCGCGCTCGTCGATGACGCGCGCGCGTGAATTGGGCAGGTAGCATTCGTAGTGGATCCGCTCGTTCCAATCATGGAACGGCGCGGCGCTCTCCTGCCGTTCGACTCCCTCGATCCAGGGATTTTCGCGCGGAGGCTGATAGTAGTGGCCGTGAATGCAGAGGCAGATATCCCGACTCATTGGGTTTTTTTAGCCTTCATGACGAAACAGCAATATTCCCAGCGGCGGGAGCTGTAGCGTGAGTGAAGCCGGCCGAAAATGATGCGCGATCGGTTCGGTCGACTTGCGGCCCAAATTGCCTATCCCGCCGCCGCCGTATTCCACTCCGTCGCTGTTCAGAATTTCGCGGTAACTGCCTGACCGGGGCACGCCGACGCGGTAATCGACGCGCGGAACCGGCGTCATGTTGCAAACGCCGATGATCATGTCCTTGTATCCGCGCGACCAGCGCACAAAGCTGATGACGCTTGAATCCCCATCCGAAATATCGATCCACTCAAACCCTTCGGAGGTGAAGTCGACTTCATAAAGAGGCGGATTCTCGCGGTACACGCGGTTCAAGTCGCGCACCCATCGCTGGATCTGCTGATGGCGCTCAAAGTCCAAAAGATGCCAGTCGATCGACTGCGTCGCCGACCACTCATGCCACTGTCCGATATCGCAGCCCTGAAACAACAGTTTTTTGCCCGGATGCGCGTACATGTAGCCCAAAAAAAGCCGTAGGTTGGCTACTTTTTGCCAATCGTCGCCGGGCATCTTGGCCAACAGCGCGGACTTGCCATGCACGACCTCGTCGTGGGAAATCGGCAGCATAAAATTTTCGGTGAAGGCGTACAGGAGCGAAAAAGTGATCAGGTTCTGATGCCAGCGGCGATGCACCGGCTCCTTGGAAAAGTATTCGAGCGTATCGTGCATCCAACCCATGTTCCACTTAAGACCAAAGCCCAGTCCTCCGTGATAAGTCGGGCGTGACACGCCCGGCCACGCGGTCGACTCCTCGGCCGCCGTGATCACGCCCGGAAACCGCTCATAAACGAGCTCATTAAACCGTTTTAAAAAATCCTTGGCTTCCAGATTTTCGTTCCCGCCGAACATATTGGGCGCCCACTCGCCGGATCCGCGTGAATAATCAAGGTAGATCATGGACGCGACCGCGTCCACGCGCAAACCGTCCACATGGTATTTGTCGAGCCAAAAAAGCGCGTTCGCGATCAAAAAGTTCTTCACCTCCGGGCGGCCATAATCAAAGACAAAAGTTCCCCACTCACGGTGATCGCGCTTTTTCCAATCCTCGTACGCGTAAATCTCGCGGCCGTCAAAATTCGCCAGACCGTGCGCGTCTTGAGGAAAATGCCCGGGCACCCAGTCGACAATGACGCCGAGGCCGTTCTTGTGGCAGTAGTCGACAAAATACATGAAGTCTTTAGGAGTGCCAAATCGGCTGGTCGGAGCGAAGTAACTCACCACTTGATAGCCCCAGGACTCGTCCAGGGGATGTTCCATGATCGGCATGAGCTCCACATGCGTGTAACCCATGTCCTTGCAATAAGCAACGATCTGGTGCGCGAGCTCACGGTAGGACAAAAACTCCGTGCCGTCGGTTCCACCGCGTTTCCAGGAACCCAGATGCACTTCATAAACCGAAATAGGTTTTTCGAGCGGATTAATCTGCCGGCGTTGCGCCATCCAACCGGAGTCGCCCCAGGCGTAATCATCCAACCGCGCGACCCGCGAAGCGGTCTTGGGACGCATTTCGGCAGAAAAAGCATACGGATCGGCCTTCAATCGCAGCTGCCCGTCACAGCCGCGAACCGCGTATTTGTAGAGAGACCCCTCCGTCAGTCCGGGAACAAACCGTCCCCAGATATTGGAGTTATTGATCCGGGCCATCGGGTGCGCGTCCGCGCTCCAGGCATTAAAATCCCCCGCCACACCCACGGCATGCGCGTTGGGCGACCAAACCGCAAAAAAAACTCCGTCCACGCCGTCGACAGTCCGTTCGTGCGCGCCCAGGATGTCGTAGCTCCGCTGATGCGTGCCCTCACCGAGGAGGTGCAGGTCAAAATCAGAGATACCTTGAACCGGGGTTGAATTGGAGGAGTTTAATGCCACAATATTTTTAATCTTTTAGAAGCGCAGTCTAACAGAAAATGACAATTCCGTCACTTGCTGTGCAGACTCCCAAGGGCTGGCCAAGGCGCCCTGCGCCCTGGGCCCTGGAATAAAAATCACATTTTTATTTGATCGGCTATCTTCATGGCGTCCATTTCGGCGGGCAGGGCCGTGCGGGCCTGGGGTCCGTTCGCTCCGAGGGCCAAATCGGCCGCCTGACCGACCTGCAGCATCACCGTTTTTCCGGTTTCTTTGTCCGTGATTTCAACTGATC
>JAGVCY010000220.1 GCA_020058965.1 Candidatus Omnitrophota bacterium
GTCGTAAAACTCATTCCGCCGGTGAGCTTCCAGATAACCCAGGAATCTATGGTTCCGCAGAGCGCGGTTCCGGCCGTGAGCGCTCGGGCGATGGTCGGATGTCGTTCCACCATCCAGCGAATTTTGCTTCCGCTGAAGTAAGGATCCAGAAAAAGTCCTGTCTTGCGGTGAATAGCCGGTTCAAGCCCTCGGCGTTTCATGTCCGCGCACATGTCGCTTGTTCGGCGACATTGCCATACGATCGCCGGTGCCAGCGGCTTTCCGGTCGAGCGGTCCCAAACCACAATGGTCTCGCGCTGATTGGTCACGCCGATGCCGGCTACCCGCCCCGCATCCACGCGGCGCAACACTCCGCCCAGCACCGTCCGCACCGATCGCCAGATTTCCTCCGCGTCATGCTCCACCCAGCCCGCGCGCGGATAATGCTGGGTGAACTCCCGATATTCGGACACGACCAACCGATGCAGGCGGTCAAAAAGTATCGCGCGATTGCCGGTGGTGCCACAGTCCAACGCGAGAATCAAATCACGCGTCATTTGGAGTTTCTCGCTGAACTCACGATCGAATTGATGTGCTGCTTTTCGGTCGGATGAATAATTTTTCCCAAAATATTCTGCCGCGGCACCGGACCAAAGATCCGGCTGTCAAGACTGACCGGTCGATTGTCGCCCATAACGAAGTAGTGGCCTTCGGGCACCAGAACAACCTTATATCCCATTTCCCCGGAATCGGTGCGCACATCGGAGCGAAGATACGGCTCCTCAATTAGGAGTTTGTTCAACCGAACATGGCCGTCTCGCACCTGAATGATATCACCCGGCAAACCGACGATCCGCTTGATCTCCAGCACCCCGTCGTTGGGGTCTTGAACCACAACGATCTCGCCCCGCTTCGGGCCGTGATTCCAGTACGGCCAACGGTGAAACAAAAAATGGTCGCCATTCTTGAGCGTCGGCACCATGCTGTCTCCCTCAATCACAACGGACCCGATCACACCGCGGCGTAAAATAATCATCACCAGAATTGACATAAAAATAATGGCCAGCATCTTGCGCGAATTGCGCCGCTCGACATGAATGTATTTGGAGCTGAACATTTTGCGCTTAAATTTTGACATTAAGATTGCTTCTCGTGAAGGACGTCCGGGCGGTGCGGTTCAAGCAGGCGCAGCAGGTTCATATCCACATCATGTCCGAGCCGCATGGACTCGTCCAGATGATAAATCGCGGACAGCCAATCCCCGCGTTCCGCCAGACCGCGCGCCAGATTAAAATGCGCCACATCATCGTACTCATCCAATACGATCGAGCGCTTCCAGGCCTCGAGCGCATCATCCGCCCGGCCGGCGGCGCGTAGAGCAATGCCGAGGTTGGTGCTGATTTCCGGATCGCTCGGGCTGGCGCGGCGCGCGACTTCCAGCAGAACTATCGCCTCATCCTCTTTTCCGGCGCCGGTGTAAATCGCCGCCAATTGTGAGACATAGACCGCCAGCGACTCCCGCTGTGTTAGATTTTTGAGATAAAACGGTTCGTCCGGATACACGAAGAATTTTTTGCGGTAAAAAGCGTTCGAGCGCGAGACGGTTCCACGGTCCAGCATTTCAAGATTAAGTCGATCGGGCCCGTCTTCATACCTCACAAAAAAATGACCTGGCACCGAAACACCCTTAAGCGGCACCGATGCCTCATCCGCGACCGCCAAATAGATCAACGCCAAGCTCAGGCACACGCCGCGCCGGCCGGTGATCACCGCGCTCAAAACCGCGGTATCGGCCTCCGCGCGCGCGGCAAAATTCAGGTCCGGAACGAACCGTTCTTCACCAAACACCACCCGCGCGATCTCAGCGGCCGCTTTACGCGCGGTGCCGGCCGCGGCCGTGCTCGCGATGTCGTCCGATGTCCCCAACCGTACTTTCCATGCGAGGTCCTTAAAATACCGGCGCATCCCCTGCCGATCCACGGGGACACCAAATAAATCAACCGAAGCCTTGTCGGTGATCGCGATCAGCATATCCACGAACGAAACTTGAGCGCATTCCGGCGAAGCGAAGCACTTCCAATCCACTTCCATGCCTTCTTCTCCGCTCCACCCTGTGCCCGGACCCAGCAGCAAGCTGGTCACGATCGTCATGGCGGCCAGGCTTTTAAACCGCTTCACGCGATCGCCTCTTCAATTTTTGGGATCAAATTTAATTTCTCACGAAAATCATTGTCATTGCTATCTTCCAGACTTTTGGATTGCTTTGACGATTTCGGGCCCTTCCCATCTGCCCACCGGTCGACGGTGTTGAGCCGCGGGATCAGTCCGCGCTGATTGGCCAGCTGAATGCTCAGACCCGGCCGCGCGTTGAGCTCGAGGATCAGCGGTCCGAGCGTTTCGTCGATGACGAAGTCGATCCCCATATATCCCAGCCCGAAGATCGGGTAGGTTCGCACCGAAATATCCAACAGCTGCTGCCAGTACGGCACCTGAACTCCGGCGATCGGCTCGCCCGTGTCCGGATGACGGTCGATGGAGCGGTTGCGGCAAATCCCCCCGCGCGTGACACCCGTGTTCATGTCCATTCCAACGCCCACCGCGCCTTGATGCAGATTGGCTTTTCCGTCCGAGTGCTTGGTCGGAAGTCTCAGCATCGACATGACCGGAACACCGCGGTACAAAATAATGCGGACATCCGGCACGCCGCGGTAGGACACCGGTGCGAAGACCGGATGACTTTTGACTCGGTATTCGATGATCGCGCGGTCGTCGTCGCCGCCGAGCGAGAAGAGTCCTGCCAAAATATTGATCGTGTGATACTCGATATCCTCCAAAGAAAGTTTTTCGCCGCTGGCTTTTTCCCAGAGACCCTTGCGTTTGCCGACGATCACGACGATGCCGCGTCCTTCGGCGCCGCGCGCGGGCTTGAGCGCGAAGTCCAACGGAAAGTCCGGCTGGTTCAATAGCGGCCGCAGGTCATGGGCGCGCTCGATCCGGGCGTAGACGAGCGGGGTCGGGATGCGGTGCTGTATCAGGAGCTCCTTGGTGCGGAGCTTATCGTCGACGAGCGGATAGCGGTTGCGGGGGTTATTTTTTAAAATGTAGCCGGCGTTGCGTTGATTCATCCCCAGCACGCCGAGCTTGCGAAGCGACAGCGGACTGATCATTCTCCGCCTTTGGGCTTTTTACCAAAGTCCTGGAAACGGACGAGTTCCATCAGGCGGTAGCCGGTGTAACGGCCGAGCAGCAGCAGAATGCCCATGATCGCCAAAAGCACTTCCGGAAAGGTAAAAAGCGTCTGCCGCAGTTCCGGAATGCCAAAAATAAAATACAGCACCACGGACAAAAACGCCGTGCCCGCCGTCGTCTGCAGGGCCGAAAAGTTTCCGTCCTCGATCTGCGCCACCGAAAACCGCTCGATCATCCAGGTCATGATGATCATCGGAAAAAAAGAAAAATAAAGCACCTTGTCCTGGCTGAACTTGACGCTCACGACAAAGATAAAAAGCACCAACATCACCACCATGGTCAGTACGATCGACAAACGCGGAATACCCAAAATATGAAGCTTGTCGAGTCCCCAGCGAAGGATCAATCCCGCGGTGATGATCGTGATCAGACAGATCATCGCACTCGGCACCGACGCCTCCCGAAAAGCCGCTGCGAGCAGGATCGGCGCAAAGGTTCCGAAGGTCGGCACCCCCACCATCGTTCTAAAAAACGCGATCACCAACGCGCCAACGGGAATGAGCAGTAAAAAATGCGCGAATCCCTGAACCCGCACCGGCAGAATGTACAGCGACCAGGGATGGGCGGACGGCCGCGTTTGGGCCGCCGTGATCGTAAAGAGGTATTTGATTTTGTCGACGCCAAAGTACTTGAACAGCGGCATGTCTCCGCGATAAATCTCAAGATAATTGTCCGGGATCATGGCGTAATAATTATTCACCACATCGAACGGGATCCACTGGCCGTTGATGTAATTTTCGGCCCACAAATGGGAGATCGTTTTACTGCCTGGATCCATGATGATGCCGCCGACGGTGCGTGACGGGATGCCGGCCGCGCGGGACATGGCACAAAACAACCGCGCCTTGCCGCCGCAATCTGCCTCGAGGGCGACCAGAGTGTCCTTGGCGTCCTTGCTTCCCTTTTCAGATTTGTATTTCACCTCGCCGCGAACAAAGGCATAAATTTTGGCCACGGCATCAGATGTATCGCGGGTGCTATTGGTCGCCTTTCGCATCGCGTCGCGGATCGCGGATCCCTTGGACTGAATGAGTTTGGACGGATCCAGCCAGACTTGCATCTCATGCGGGTAATCCGCCAGCGGGTTCTCGGCGATACGAAGCTTGACGGGCATCGTAAACCGGTTTTCTCTCAAGTGACTGGTGAAGCTGTATTGGATGGTCCGACTGCCTTCCAGCATCGCCGCGCGCCAGGCGGCCCGCCGGTTGTCGGTCACCTTCCGCTGAACGATTTCGAGCTGAAAACCTTCGTGATCCAAATGCTCGTTATAAATGGTCTGCCGGTCGGTGTTCTGAGGCAGGTACATCTTGATGCGGGCGGGCACATCCTTGCCTTTCGCCGAAATCTCCACAACCATTCGGCGGTAGATTCCGTCCACCGGCTGATTCGGTATCTGATCTTTAAAATGAGATTTCGCGGCAACGGCCGCGACGGCGGTTCCGATCAAAAAAAGGGCTATGAGGGCGACGCGTTTATTCATAATGGTTCCGTAGGGTGGTTGGTCCGATAAAGTGAGCATTATACTTGAAAAAGCATGTGTGGTTTGAAGATTTTCGGCTAGAATAACCGTGCTCGTTCTGGCCCG
>JAGVCY010000292.1 GCA_020058965.1 Candidatus Omnitrophota bacterium
ACTTGGCTGACTTTCAGTCCTCCCTCAAGGCGCAGCTGCGCTCGGACGATCCGCTGCTGCAGGATCTGGGCCATTACATTCTCGATATCGCCGGCAAGCATCTCCGTCCGGCGGTGACGCTTCTCTCGGCGCGCATGTCCGGCGAGTCAACGGATCTGCCGATTCGCATGGCCATCGCGATCGAATTGCTTCACACGGCTACTTTGATTCATGATGATATCGTGGACGGATCCGAATTCCGCCGCAATCGCGAGTCCCTCAACCGCAAATGGGGGACCGAGATCGCGCTCATCGGCGGAGATTATATTTACGCGAAGGCTTTTTCGTCCCTGTCCGAGATCGCCGACCCTCGGGTCAATCAAATGTTCAGCTTATGCGCGCTCCGCATTTGTGAAGGCGAAATGAAGCAGGTCGAGACCCGCAAAACTCCTTTTGTGTCCGAAGAACATTACCTCTCGATGATTTACAAAAAAACCGCGGTTCTTTTTGAGACCGCTTGCGCCGCCGGGGGCTACGCGGCCGGTTTGCCGTTGCCTCAGATTCAGCATCTCGCGGAATACGGAAAATGCTTCGGCATGACCTATCAGATCGTGGATGACTGCCTGGACCTGGTCGGCACCGCCGAAGTGCTGGGGAAAGAAAACGGTTCCGATTTTGAAAAAAGCGATCCCACGTTGCCGCTGATCTATTTGATGGAAGAGCTGAACGGCGCGTTTCCCGCGCATGACTTCGCGAAAGTTCGCGTGCTGGCGGTTCAAAAAGGCGCAGTGGAGCGGAGCCTCAAGGTCGCGCGCAAATATGCCGCCCAAGCCGTTGCGGCGCTCGAGCACAGTCCGGCGGGCCCTTTCCGCAAGAGCCTGTTGGACTTGGTCGACTTCACGCTTCAGCGGATCTGATCCGTCATGTTCGGCGTGGGCTGGTCCGAAATTCTCGTCCTCACCATGATCGTTCTCCTATTTATGGGCGCCGAACGGCTCCCCGAAATCGGCCGCAGTCTCGGCGAAGCCATTCGCGAAATCCGAAATCTCAAGCGCAAAAAACGCTCCTCATGAAAAAGCGCGTGCTCGTCGCCATGTCCGGCGGAGTCGACAGCTCCGTCGCCGCGTACCTTCTTCAGAAGGAAGGCTATGAGGTGGTCGGTGCCACGATCAAGACCTGGTCGAGCGATGAATGCAAGGACGAGCGCGCCAAGGGATGCTGCTCAATCCGCGACATCACCGACGCGCGTGCCGTCGCGGGGCGGCTCGGGATTCCGTACTATGTTCTGGATCTTTCCGCGGATTTTAAGACCAAAGTCATCGATTATTTCGTCAGCACCTATGTCGAGGGACGAACCCCCAATCCCTGCATTCAATGCAACACCCATATCAAGTTCGGGATCTTTCGGCAGAAGGCCGAGGAAATCGGAGCGGATTGGATCGCCACCGGCCACTACGCCCGCCGCGGTCAGGATCCCGTGACGGGCCGGTATTTTATCCGCGAGGGCCTCGACCATTCGAAGGATCAGAGCTATGTCCTGTTCGGCCTATCCCAGCCGCAATTAAAAAAAACCCTTCTCCCAGTGGGGGAGTATCAAAAAAGCGACATCCGCGTTATGGCGCAGGAGCTCGGCCTGCGTGTGTTTGATAAACCGGACAGTCAGGAAATTTGTTTTGTTTCGGGGCATTATTCGGATTTTTTAAAATCAGCCGGAGCCGACCTTCCCGGAGCCGGCGATGTTGTCGACCGTTCGGGTAAGGTGCTGGGCCGGCATGAGGGATTTCATCTCTACACAATCGGTCAGCGGAAGCGATTGGGCGTCACCGATCCCACGCCGTTCTATGTCGTCGATGTGGATGCGGGGAACAACCGCATCGTGATCGGAAAGCTGGCAGACCTGGACCGCAAGCGCATGCGGATCACCGGGATCAACTGGATGCAAGACCCTGCGGTTAAAGATTACACGGTCAAGATCCGATCCCGCCATTCCAAGGTCGGAATGCATATTCTGGAGTTTAAAAATGACACCGCTGTGGTAGAATTTTGTTCTTCTCAAACCGCCGTAACCCCCGGTCAGGCCGCCGTCATCTATGACGGCGATTCTGTGGTGGGCGGCGGCTGGATTCAATCGGCGGTGTAGCTCAGTTGGTTAGAGCGCGGGACTCATAAGCCCAAGGTCAGTGGTTCGACTCCACTCACCGCCACAATTTTCGAGCATTTTTATTCCCTCCCTGCTATTTACATATGTATAATAATCAAATCAACACGCCCCAGACTCTGTAGATCAAATATCGACCGCCTTTCGGAGGATTTCCTGAATGCAGTTCTCAATTTTTAAACGCATAGCTTCATGCGCCATGATCTTTTTGATCGCATTCAGCTCCGTTTGCCCTTCTGCCGCGGCGGCGACATTATCCGCGACTGAACTTAACTACGATATGGCTGATCAGGGTCCGGTTGCGGACTGGGGTCAGGACAAGGAGGCCCTTGTCGCCTCAATGAATTCACTCTCGAATCCGGGTGAGCTGCTGGACGAGGCCGCGTCTGAGTCACAGCCCGATAGCTCTGACATGGTCCTCGCAACCTCCGTTGAGCCCCCCTTAACCGCGATCAGTCAGCCTTACTACACCATTTCTCTAGGTGATGCGGCTGAGAGCTCTATCGCGGATGTGGATCAAGGGGTTCGAATCACTTACAACACCTCTGCGCCGGGACCGCTGGCGGGATATGCGGGCGGCGGCATTCAATTTGCGGAACCTTTCAATCTCAATTTGACTGGAAATACGGCTCTGCTCCTATCAATGGCCGCAGACCACTCTGCCGTGACATTGGAGATCACTGACTTCCGGGGCAGAAGGGCGCAGTTTGCCAAAACAGGCATTCATCAGATCGAAGAGAATATTCTCGGAGTCTCGATCACAGCGCTTCGCAACGCAGGCATCGACACGACGCGGATCATGAAGATCCTAATTCTTGTGAAGGGGACCGGTAAGATAGGTTCGCTGGATATGCGCTGGGGACAGCCCACAAGGCCAGTCATCGACGAGATCACTGGTGCGAACCTCGACTTTCTATCGAGCCGTCAACTGAGCTACGTTACGCCCGAAGGCGCCACTTTTCGATTTGTGGACACACGCATCTACGGCCCGGGTAACGTGGTTGTGCCGGCGTGGCCATTGGTACAGGTGGCAGAGGTCGTGGCCAGGGGCCAGACTTACCGCATTTATGGCACATTTTCTTCCGTGGTCAACTATCGTCCGCGGGGCACCCAAGA
>JAGVCY010000107.1 GCA_020058965.1 Candidatus Omnitrophota bacterium
GGTCAAGGTCAGCGCGGAAATAAAAAGGGCAAAAAGCCGGTTCGTCGCCGCCAAAAAGCGCAAGAAGGCGAATTTATTGAAAAAGTAGTCTCCGTGAACCGCACCGCAAAGGTCGTTCAAGGCGGCAAAAACTTTTCGTTTGCGGCGCTCGTGGTTGTTGGCAATGGAAAAGGCCGGATTGGCTACTCCGTTGGCAAGGCCAAGGAAGTGCAGGACGCGATTCAAAAGGGTTTAACCCATGCGAAGGCACGTATGGTCGATATCAAGCTGACCGGCGTGACCATTGCGCATGAAATGACCGCGGATTACGGTGCGGCTAAGGTGTTCATGAAACCGGCAGCGCCTGGTACTGGCGTTATCGCCGGAGCCGCCGTTCGGGCCGTATGTGAATGCGTCGGTATCAAAGACATCCTGACCAAGTCACTGGGTTCACAGACCCCACTCAATGTCGTGCACGCTACGATGGGCGGACTGCGCACGATGCTGGGCCAGAATCATTCTTAACGGACTGAAAAAGGAAGCACTATGAGCTATCTACACGAACTTAAGCCGCATCCCAAATCCATCCACTCGATCAAGCGAGTGGGTCGCGGTCCCGGATCTAACGACGGTAAAACTTCCGGCCGCGGCCATAAGGGCTCGCATCAGCGCGGACCCGGTCCTCGCACCGGTTTTGAAGGCGGTCAGATGCCGATCATCCGTACCTTGCCGAAGCGCGGCTTCAGCGCGCGCGCCCTGGTCCATTATCAGGTGGTGAATGTCGGCGAATTGAACGCCCTTCCTAAAGGCGTACTGATCGATAAGGCGGTTCTTCTCAATTCCAAACTGATTCGTTTTGACCGCATCCCTATCAAGATACTCGGTCTAGGAGACCTCAAGTCGGCCGTTAAACTGCGTGTGCAAGCGGCGTCTAAGTCGGCACTTGAGAAAATCAAGAGCGCCGGCGGAACCTGCGAGATCGCGGAGTAACACCTAGATGATCTCTGCGTTCGCAAATGCGTTCAAACTTCCTGACCTACGAAAAAAAATCCTGGTAACGATCGGGCTTTTGGTCATTTACCGTTTGGGGGCGCATGTACCGACACCTGGCATTGATGGATCCAAATTGGCGATGTTTTTTGAACGCTTGGCGCAGGGGCAAGGAACGTTGTTCGGCATCATGAACATGTTTTCGGGCGGAGCGATTCATCGCCTGACCATATTCGCGCTCGGAATCATGCCTTATATTTCCGCCTCAATCATTATGCAGCTTTTGACCGTTGTGATTCCTCAGCTTGAAAAGCTGGCCAAGGAAGGCGAAATGGGCCGTCGCAAAATTACGCAATACACCCGTTACGGTACAGTCGGTTTGGCCATCATGCAATCTTTCTTTATTTCGCTTTGGCTTGAAAATCCCGCGCACTTCGGCGGCGTGCAGATGGTTCCGTTTCCGGGCATTGCATTTCGTTTGATGACGGTGCTGACGCTTACAACCGGGACCGCCTTCATTATGTGGCTGGGTGAACAGATTCAAGAAAAGGGCATCGGAAACGGAATGTCCTTGATCATTTCAGCCGGTATTTTGTCCGGTATGCCGTCCGGCATCATGCACCTCATCAGTGCCGTGTCGCCTTTTGACCCAGGCAAGAGAACCATGGATCCGTTGGCCGCGCTGCTCATGATCGCCGTCATGATCGCGGCCATCGTGGCGGTCATCATGCTCACGCAGGGAGAGCGCAAAATACCCGTTCAATATGCCAAGCGTATTGTCGGCCGTAAAGTAGTCGGTGGCCAGGCAACTTACATTCCCTTTAAGGTAAATCAGGGCGGGGTTGTTCCGATCATATTTGCCCAGTCCATTATTTTGTTTCCGGCGACAGTTGCGGCTTTTTTACCCAATCCCATGATTCAGCAGGTTGCGCAATCGCTGCGACCGGGTGATTGGATGTACACGATTCCTTATGTGTTTTTAATCGTTTTCTTTTGTTATTTTTATGCGGCCATTTCTTTTAACCCCATCGATGTGGCGGATAATATGAAAAAGTACGGCGGCTTTATACCCGGCGTTCGTCCGGGCCGGCCTACGGCGGAATTTTTTGATTACATCATCAATCGCATCACGCTTCCGGGCGGTTTTTTTCTGGCGCTGATCGCCGTATTTCCGGATATGCTCACGAAGTGGATGGGTGTTCCCCACATAGTGGCAGATTTTTTTGGCGGAACCGCGCTGCTCATCGTGGTGGGCGTCGCGCTCGATACTATGAAGCAGATTGAGTCTCAACTCCTGATGCGCCACTACGAGGGCTTTATGAAGCGTGGCCGCATCCGGGGACGCTTTTCCTAAAGCCCGCTGGAAAGCGCGGAGACGCTTGGGCTTAGAAATCATATTCCTCGGTTGTCCGGGGGCCGGCAAGGGAATGCACTCGGATAAGCTCTCTCGTGATTATGGGATTCCCCATATTTCGACGGGGGATATGCTCCGCGAGAACATCCGGAGCGGGACTCCGCTGGGGATCGAGGCAAAGACTTACATGGATCGCGGGCAATTGGTGCCTGATTCGGTCGTTGTTGCGATGGTGAACGAGCGGGTTCACGAACCGGACTCTAAAAAAGGTTTTTTGCTCGATGGGTTTCCGAGGACCCCGGAGCAGGCGGAAGAATTTTCGAATTTGTTGGCGAAGGACGGTCGGTCCATACGGTTGGTTTTGTATCTACGCACATCAAGAGATGTAGTTTTGAAGCGGCTCACGGGCCGCAGGATATGCGACGGATGCGGGAAGATTTATAACATTCCTAATTTTCCTCCTCGGGTTGAGGGTGTTTGTGATAAGTGCGGCGGAATCGTCGTTGAGCGCAAGGATGATTCGCTTCAGACAATTTTGAATCGGCTTGAGGTTTACGAGCGGCAGACGGTCCCGCTGATCGCTTATTACGGCGGCAAAGGACTGTTGACCGAAATTCCGTGTGATCGTCTTTTTTCTGAGGCGCACGCTGATTTAGACGCAATTTTTAGAAAGTTAGTCGCCGAACAAAAATGATCACGATCAAGTCCGGGGCCGAGCAGGCCAAGATGCGCAAGGCCGGACGGATCGTGGCGGATTTTTTAAAGGCAATCGAGGCCGAGGTTGCGGTCGGAGTGACGACCGCAGAGTTGGATCGGTTCGCTGAAAAATTTATACGGTCCAAAGGCGGATCGCCGGCGTTTAAGGGTTATCACGGATTTCCGGCAACAATATGTGCGTCCGTGAACGAAGAAGTCGTTCACGGAATGCCGGGGAAGCGAAAGCTCGAGGGCGGCGATATCATCGGAGTGGATGTGGGCGCGATCGTTGACGGCTATTACGCGGATGCGGCCCGAACTTTTGCGGTCGGACCGATCAGCGAAGAGAATGATAGGCTTTTGAAGGCTGCGCGCGGTGCGCTGAATGCCGGAATCGCAGCGGTGAAGCCCGGAAATCGGATCTCGGATATTTCTCATGCAGTTCAACAGCATATCGCCCCGTACGGCTACGGAATCGTCAGGCAGTATGTGGGTCACGGGATTGGAACGCATTTGCATGAAGAACCGCAGATCCCGAATTACGGCAAGCCGAATCAGGGCGCTGAGATCAAGGTCGGGATGGCCTTTGCGATTGAACCGATGGTGAATGCCGGGACGCATGAAGTAAAAGTTTTGGCGGATGGTTGGACGGTGGTGACGGCAGACGGCCGGCCCTCGTCGCACTTTGAAAACACCGTGCTGGTAACGCAAAGCGGCGCAGAGCTAATAACGGAATATGCCTAAAGAAGACGCAATTTTAGTTGAGGGAAAAGTGTTGGAAGCATTGCCCAACGCCATGTTCCGAATTGAGTTGGAGAACGGCCATAAAGTCTTGGCCCATGTTTCTGGAAAAATGAGGATGCATTTTATCCGCATACTTCCGGGAGATACGGTCAATGTAGAACTCTCGCCCTACGATCTGTCGCGGGGAAGAATTATCTACCGTACCAAATAGGTGAAAAATGAAAGTACGTCCGAGCGTTAAAAAAGTTTGTGAGCATTGCATGGTGGTGCGCAGAAAACGGCGCGTGTATATCATCTGCAAAAACCCGAAGCATAAACAGAGACAAGGATAAAGTATGCCGCGTATTGTTGGTATCGAACTTCCAAAAGAAAAGCGTATTGATGTTGCGTTGACTTATATTTACGGAATCGGGCATCCGTTGGCCAGGCTCATTCTCAAGAATACCGGCATTGCCGGTACCGTGCGCGCCAAGGCGCTGACGGAGGACGAGGTTTCGAGAATCTCGCTCTACATTCAAAAGGAAGTGAAGCACGAAGGTAATCTTCGGCGCGAGCTTGCGCTCAATATCAAACGCTTGATGGACATCGGATCCTATCGCGGCATTCGCCATAAGAAAGGCCTGCCGGTCCGCGGCCAGCGCACCAACACGAATTCGCGCACACGCAAGGGCCCCCGTAAGACGGTCGGCTCCAAGAAGAAAGAGGAATAAGGAACCCCATGGCAAAGAATAAGAAGTTCAAGGCCAGACGCAAGATCGCCAAGCAGGTAACAGACGCTGTTGCGCATATTTTGGCGAGTTTTAACAACACGCAGATCACGATCACGGACAAAAAGGGAAACACCCTTTCTTGGTCAAGCTGCGGAACGGCCGGTTTTAAGGGATCTAAAAAGTCCACCCCGTTCGCCGCGCAGATCGCAGCGGACTCCGCGGCCAAGAAGGCGATGGAGCATGGCGTCAAGACGGTGGAAGTTTTGGTCAAGGGCCCGGGTTCGGGCCGCGAGTCCGCGATCCGCGCTTTGGCTGCCGCGGGTCTTCAGGTTACTTTGATCAAGGATGTGACACCCGTTCCGCATAACGGTTGCCGTCCGCCGAAGAGAAGGAGAGTCTAATGGGACGCTTGCTGGGACCTAAGGATCGCCTGAGCCGTCGCGAGGGAATGGATCTATTTTTACACTCGGTTCTCTCGAAGAGATCCGGAACCATCGCTCGGGACTTTCCGCCCGGTCAGCATGGCCAAAACACCAAAGGGAAAATGTCCAATTACGGTCTTCAGCTTCGCGAGAAGCAGAAGGTTAAGCGTATTTACGGTGTGATGGAGCGGCAATTTCGCAATTACTTTGAGCGCGCATCCAAGATCAAGGGTGTCACCGGCGCTCAGCTTCTTAGCATGCTGGAGCGGAGGCTGGACAATGTGGTGTACCGTTCGGGTTTTGCGGTGACACGCGCACAGGCCCGTCAGATGGTTTCGCATGGAGCGGTGGCAGTTAACGGCCGCAAAGTGACGATCCCGAGCTACCAGATAGAAACCGAAGATATCGTGAAGATGCGGGTCAAAGCGGATCGCGCCAAGGTGATACAGGACACCTACACGCAGATCAAGGACACCACTGCCAAGGATTGGATACAGGTAAACGATAAAGACTTAACGGCCGTTGTGAAGCGGCTACCTGAGCGGGCAGATATTAATTTCCCCGTCGAAGAGCAGCTGATCGTCGAATTGTACTCGAAATAGACCAACTGAAGGAGATCATTCCCCATGGGTGTTGTATTACGCTCTTTTGAAATGCCGAAAGGCGTGGTCCTTGACGAAGCGTCAGCCACCGAAACATACGGAAAATTTGTCGTGGAGCCGTTTGAACGCGGCTTTGGCGTCACAGTCGGAAATTCACTTCGCCGCGTGCTTCTTACCTCATTGGAAGGTGCCGCGGTTAGCAGCATTCGGATCGCGGGTGCGGATCATGAATTTGCGACCCTTCCGGGTGTTATGGAAGATTTATCCGAAATTATTCTTAACATCAAGCAGATCGTGTTGCGCTCCCATACACGGGCCAACAAGACTCTCACGATCAATGTCAATAAAAAAGGCGCCGTCACCGCCGGTGACATCGTCACGGACGACACCATTGAGATCGTGAACCCCAAGCAACACATCGCCACGCTGACTAAGAATGTGGATTTCAAGGCCGAGTTCGAAGTGATGCGCGGACGGGGTTTTGTTTTGGCCGACCAAAACAAACATGCCGATCAAGCGGTCGGGACCATTCCCGTGGATTCCATTTATTCACCGGTTCTACGCGTGGCGTATCATGTGGAAGAGACCCGCATCGGCCAAATCACGGACTATGATCGTCTGATCCTTGAAGTTTGGACGAACGGAAGTGTCAGTCCGAAGGACGCGCTGCTGTATGGAGCGAATATTCTTCAACAGCATGTCACCGTATTTGCGACGATGGGACAATTGCCCGAAGGAGATTCCGAGTTTATGGGCGCGCAGGAAGGATCGGAAGATTCTTTTTATAAGAAACTTGGGCAGCCGGTTTCCGAGATGGAGCTGAGCGTGCGCAGCGCGAATTGCTTGAGCGAAGCGCGCATCAAGACCATCGGGGAGCTCGTTTTTCGCTCCGAAGCCGAGATGCTGAAATATCGGAACTTCGGTAAAAAGTCGCTGAATGAAATTTCGGACATTCTCAAGACCATGGGCCTTCACTTCGGGATGCAGTTGGATCCCAAAAAGTACAAAGTATTGGTGGGTCAGGCGTCATGAGGCATCGCAAACATCGCCGCCGGCTGCAACGCAGTCACAACGAGCGCGCGGCGCTCATCAATGGGTTGATCAAGAATCTTCTGACGCATCAGAGCATCCGCACGACCCATGTTAAAGCGAAAGCCGCTCAGAGCATGGCCGATCGCGTGATCACGCTGGGCAAGGACGACTCTGTGCACTCACGCCGTCAGGCGCTGCGTATTCTGGGTGATCGTACCTTGGTTCGCCGTTTGTTCACCGAAATCGCGCCGCTCTTTAAAAATCGCCAAGGCGGTTACACCCGGGTCCTTCATTTGGATTACCGGAAAGGGGACGGGGCTCCCATGGCCATTTTGGAACTTGTCGACAAGAAGCAGGTGCCTCTGAAGCCGGCTAAAGCCAAGAAGGCCGCGGCCGGAAAAATCGCGCCGAGCCAGGCACACACCCACGCAGAAGCCGATTCTGCCGCCGAAGTGACGGAGACCAAGAAGTCCCGCCGCGAGGCGCCGACTCAGGCTGAGCAGATGGGCGAAAAGGGCAAGTCAGGCGAGAAAAAGGAGAATTTTGTTCAGAATCTGAAAAAATTCTTCAAACGCAAGGGGCAGGAATAGTTCGTGATGACGAGCTCTCGGATGGAGCTCATCCATCCGTCATCGACGCTCGCAATTACGGCTAAGGCGAATGAATTAAAAAGTCAGGGCAAGCCGGTGGTCAGCTTGGCCGCCGGCGAGCCCGACTTCGCCAC
>JAGVCY010000262.1 GCA_020058965.1 Candidatus Omnitrophota bacterium
AAGGTCACGGATCATCATGTGCGCTCACCGCTTCTCAACACCAGCCGCGCCTGTCTGCAGTGCCATCACTTCAGCGAAAAAGAAATGGTCGACCGCGTCACGACAATTCAGGACCGGACCAAAAAGCTTCTCGTCCGCGGCGAAGAAGCGCTTTTGGCTCTGTTTGATGAAGTCAAACTCGCGCGTGAGCGCGGCGCCACCGACGAGGACTTAAAAAGCGTGTTCGCGCTTCAACGCAAAGCGCAATTCCGGCTGGATTACATCTCTGCCGAAAATTCGATGGGCTTCCACGCGCCGCAGGAAGCGGCCCGCATTTTGGCCGAGGCGATCGATTACGCTCGCCAGGGCCAGGCCGAGGCCAAGGGATTGAAGCGGGCGGAAGTTTTGTAAGGGATTTGTAGAGGAGAAGCGAGCATGGGGCTTAGTTTCAACGCTTATGATTTTTTGCCGACACCTGTTCTGATCACCGATCTTAAGGGGCTGGTGGTTTATGTGAATCCCGCGTTCACCCGTCTAACCGGGTACGAGAGCCGGGACATGATCGGCAAAAGCCCAGGCGTCTTGAGCAGCGGCAGAACGCCCGCCCGAGTTTATCAGGATTTGTGGAAGACGATCCGCTCCGGCGCGATCTGGCACGGGGAACTCGAAAATCGAACCAAGAATGGACAGGTTTATTTGGAATCGATCCTCATCGCTCCGGTCACGAACACCCGCGGAACAACCACCCACTTCGTCGCGTCCTGGCAGGACATCACGCATAAAAGGGCCGTCGAACAAAAACTCAAGCGGAGCCGTTTGGAATTTAAGAAGGCGAGTCACAAGGATTCTTTGACCGGGCTCTACAACCGCCGCGGTTTTTATGAACTGATGGAGCATCAAATTCTTTTGAGTCGGCGGCAGAAACACGCGATCGCCCTCCTTTATCTGGATCTTGATAACTTTAAGCGGGTCAATGACCGTTGGGGTCACAAGCAGGGCGATCAGGTCCTCATGGATACGGCCAAGCTGATCCGCAAGGTTTTTAGGACTTCCGATATCGCCGCGCGATTGGGCGGAGACGAGTTCGTCATCGCGGCGATCGATTCGGAAAAAAAAGGCCTTAGCATCATCACCCGCCGGCTAAAAACAGTTTTTGACAGATACAATCAATCGCTGGGAGCGCGCCCGGCTCGGATCGAATACAGCCTGGGGAGTCTTCTGATTGAACCCGACAAACCAACAAATCTGGAAGCGATCATCGAAAAAGTAGACCGGCTCATGTATCAGAGAAAAAAAATCAATCAGACAAAAAGAAGCAGCGCCGAAAAGGAGAAAAATCATGTCTAAAGCCGAACCCACGATTCAGAAGTACATGACCTTTCAACCGTATTCGATCGAATCCACCGAGTCGCTCAAAAAGGCGCTCACCCTCATGACCTCCCGCAAGATCCGCCACCTGCCGGTTACGCGAGCGGGCCGAGTCGTCGGAATTCTCAGTGACCGCGATCTGAAGCTGGTCATGGGGTTTGATGACATCGATACCGCCGAAGAAGTGGTTGCCGATATTTGCGTGACCAAGCCCTACACCGTTGATCCCGAGACTCCGCTCCATGAGGTCGCCGGCGAAATGGCCTCAAAGCACATCGGATCGGCCATCGTGGTCCAGAACGGAAAGCTGGTCGGGATTTTTACCGCGACGGACGCCTGCCGGGCCTTGTCGGAGATCTTGCTGACGCGCTATCACGGCAAGTAAGACGGCGGAATTAGCGCTGCCTGTTTGCGAAGAGCTGAACGGTTTACGGTTATAATGAGACGTGGCGCATTCTCACGATAACCCCAGCGATTCTCATGATCACGCTCCCGGTCATCCGCACGGACACTCGCACGGTTCCATCCATCCCGCCATTCTGAGCCACGAACGGGGGATTTGGGCGGTCAAGTGGTCTTTTGTTCTCCTATTGCTGACAGCCGTTTTTCAAATTGTTGTCGTGCTTCTATCGAATAGCGTGGCGCTCCTGGCCGACACGGTTCACAATCTCGGCGACGCGGCGACGGCCGTTCCGCTTGGAATCGCTTTTGCTTTTAAGCGGCTCAAACCCAACAATCGATTTACCTACGGATACGGCCGTGTCGAGGATCTGGCCGGCGTCGTCGTCGTACTCATTATTTTGTTCAGCGCGGTGTTCGCCGGATACCAGGCGGTCGAGCGGTTTTTTCATCCGCAGATGGTCACACATGTGTGGGCCATCGCGGTCGCCTCCTTGGTCGGATTTTTTGGCAATGAAGCCGTCGCGGTGTTTAGAATCCGGGTGGGCAAGGAGATCGGAAGCGCGGCGCTGGTCGCGGACGGTTATCACGCGCGGGTGGACGGGTACACGAGTCTCGCGGTTCTTTTGGGCGCCTTGGGGGTGTGGTGGGGATTTCCGCTCGCGGATCCCATCATCGGCCTTGTGATTTCCATCACGCTTCTTTTTGTTGTACGCGATTCCGCCAAAGAAGTGTTCGTGCGCATGTTGGACGGCGTGGAGCCGGGAATCCTCGATCAGATTACGCATGCCGCCAAGCACGCGGACGGGGTCATCGCCGTCGGCGAAACCAAAGCCCGCTGGATCGGCCATAAGCTTCATATCGAACTGAGCGTCAGCGTACGGCCGGACCTGTCGGTCGCCACGGGGGACGAGATCGCCCGGGACGTGCGGCAGGAACTGACGCGGCACTTTCCTCATTTGGGGAGCGCGGACGTGCGCGTTCGACCCTTTAAACCCGTCGCCTGAGAACGGGCCGATGACCCAAAAAACCGATCTGACCCTATTCAGAAAACTGCTGACCCTCGTCCCTCCGTTGTTCGGGGCGATGACTTTCGCCGCGGGACTCATTCTTCTGTTTTCGGGATCGGTCCCTTCCAGCTTGGAGCGGATCCGGTGGGTACAAGCCGTCATCCCGTTGCCGTTTTTCGAACTTTCTCATTTTTTGGGAAGTCTCGCGGGGCTTTTTTTACTGATTCTGGCGCGCGGGATCTATCGGCGTTTGGACGCGGCTTACTATGTCGCGGTGACGCTGTTGGCGGCGGGGGTTGTCTTGAGCCTGGTCCGGGGACTCCATTACGAGGACGCGCTCGTCCTCATGGTGTTTTTGGGAGCGATGGTTTTTTCACGGCCGCACTTTTATCGAAAAGCGTCGCTCCTGCACGAACCCTTCAGTGCGGGCTGGCTGGCAACCGTGGGCACGATGGTCGCCGCGAGCCTGGGCCTGGGATTGTGGTCGTACCGCAACGTCGTTTATTCGGACCAGTTGTGGTGGCGCTTCGGGTTTGATCAGGACGCGTCGCGCTTCCTGCGCGCGGGCGTCGGCGCGACGATCCTGTTCTTGGGAATCGCGCTGGCCAATCTCCTGCGGCCGCTCCGTCCCTCGGCGCTCGCTCCCTCCGACGCGGACATCCGGAGGGTCCTTCCACTGGTCCTTGCTTCGCCGCGCTGCGAGTCGCATCGGGCGCTTTTAGGAGATAAGAGCTTCTTTTTTAGCCCGTCCGGAAAAACCTTCTTGATGTATCGCGCGATGTCGGGAAGTTTTGTGGCGCTGGGAGATCCGATCGGACCCGAGGAGGAATGGAAAGATTTACTGCATCACTTTCGGAAGCAGGCGGACCTATACAACGCGAATCCCGTTTTTACCGGAATATTAAGCGATCATCTGCCGCTGTATTTGGATTTGAATCTCACCGTGGTGAAGGCGGGAGAACGGGCGAGGGTCGATCTGTCCGAGTTCACGATGGAGGGGAGTGCCAAAAGCGAACTCCGGCATGTGGTGAGGAATCTGCAGAACAAAGGCGTGTCGTTCGAGATTGTGGACGCGGCCGCGGCGGCCGCGCTGCTGCCAGAGTTCAAAGCGGTTTCGGACGCGTGGCTCATAAAAAAGCGAACAAAGGAAAAAGGGTTTTCGCTTGGTTTCTTCAGCGAGCCGTACCTGCGGATGTGTCCGCACGCGGTGGTGAGGAAGGAAGGAAAAATCGTCGCGTTCGCCAATTTATGGCTGGGCGCGGAGCATGAGGAGTTTTCGCCCGACTTGATGCGCTACCATCCGCAGACGGCTCCGTCCGGGGTTATGGAATTTTTGATGACTCAATTGATCTTGTGGGGGAAAACCGAGGGATATCGCTGGTTTGTTCTGGGCATGGCGCCGCTGTCGGGACTTGAAAACCATGAATTCAGTCCGCTCTGGAGCCGCGTGGGGGCGTATATCTTCGAGCACAGCCAGCGATTCTATAACTTCCAGGGCTTGCGGGAATATAAGGAAAAGTTCGGGCCCGTGTGGACACCCTCGTACCTGGCCTGCGCGGGCACGGTCCGCATTCCTCGGGCGCTCAAAGATATTTCAATCCTGAATTCCGGCGGGCTGAAGGGAATATTTTTTAAATAAAGGGATCGTGATGAAAATATTTGTTTTAGGCGCGGCGGCGTTACTAACAGTCGGAATTTTAACGGGAGCGGCACAACAGATGGATGAGACCAAGAAGATCAAGATCTATGACACCCAAACCAAGACCGTGACGGAGGTCGACCGCGTCGTCAAAACGGACGCCGAATGGAAAAAGCTCCTCACGCCCGAACAGTACGAGGTCACGCGGGGCAAGGGGACCGAACGGCCGTTCAGCAAGGTCTGCGCGATCCCGCCCAGCGGATCGGGCGTATACCAGTGCGTCGCGTGCGGAACAGATCTCTTTGCTTATGGCAAAAAATTTGAATCAGGCACCGGCTGGCCCAGCTTCTACGACCCAGTATCGCCGCTCAATGTGCTGACTCAAACCGACCGCGCTCACGGCATGGTTCGTTCCGAAGTCGTTTGTGCACGCTGTGACGCGCACTTAGGACATGTTTTTGACGACGGTCCGCCACCTACCCACAAACGCTACTGCATCAACACCGTTTCGCTCAAGCTCAAACCTGCCGCGTAGGCAGGAGCGTCTGTCTTCTCCAGACGGAGCCGCTCGCGCGCTGTCAAAGACGAGGCGCGCTCGCTCCCTGTCCGCCCTCGGCGGGGACGCCTCGGGCTCCCAGAAGTC
>JAGVCY010000231.1 GCA_020058965.1 Candidatus Omnitrophota bacterium
CACGATGCCCATCACCGCGAACAGCGTCGCGAAAAAATACGGCACCAGCGCGGCGTCAAAGTACTGAAGCCGCCGCGATCCGGCAAGCGAAACGGCCGCCAATGCCGCGCTGGCGAGGATCCCGTTCACCAATCCTTTTTTATGTATCCGCTTGATGCTGTCCAAGACTATTCTCCCTTAGTGCGCGCCGCAACAGGTGTTGTACCGCTCCGCCGGGATGTTTTCCATCTCATGAAAAGCCGCCGCGGCTTCCTCCGAACGGATCAGCTGGTCCAGCGTGGGGTAAAGAACAGTTTCTTCCTTCGCGTTGTGCTGACCGAGCAAGTCCAGCAGTTTATCCGCTTCCGCGTCGCAGTCCGGGTCAGCCAACCGCACCTTGCCGTGGAGCTCCTCGAGGGCCGCGCCGATCAGCCGGTGCTCCTGCCGCATCACGGCGGTGGGGCCGGAGTTCCTCATGCCGGTTTTATTCTCAAATAATGGGAAAAGCACGTCCTCCTCCCAAACAATGTGCCGCTTAAGCCCACGCAAAAAATCCTTGAAGTACTCCTTCGCCTTCGGAAAGTCCCGCCGCTTCAACCGCGCGAATTCCATAAAAAGCGTGTCCAAACGGTCATGATCCGCGGCAAAATAATTCATGATGAACTGCGTCGTCTTTTGGGCTTCCATGGTCATCCCCCTTGCGTTTGTTTAGATCTTGAACATCAACTGCGCGTAAAAGAAATTAGCGTCGTCGCTCCGGCCCGTATCCTCGGCGAACGGCCCGGCAAAAAAGTGCGAATACCCGATGAGCGACGAGAGGTTCGGAGTGATGGGATAGGTCGCATACACATCGAGCTCCTCGCCGAGCTGGTTGGCCGCCGCCGTGTTCGCCGCGCGGTACACGCCGCCCGACGCGTTGAACCATGCGGATTCCTTACCGTCGCGTAAAAACCAGTGGAATTCCGAGGCGATCATCAGCTTGGGATCCGGCTTAACGCTCGCTCCGATCATAAAATCATTGATGTTTTTGAGCGACACAAAATCGATGAGTCCGTATTTGTTGTGATTGGTCGGATACAGGTTGTCGAAGGTCCCGACCGTGCCGTCCGCGGTGTTGCGATCGCCGGACGCGTGGTTGTACTCGGTGTAAAGGCGCGGGGTCCACGCGGCGTCGGCCAGGGTGTAGCCAAGCTCCTGATGAAAAGCCCAGGCCCGGACGGTGTCGCCGGATTTTTTTCCAAATTGAACCGCGTATTCCGTGCCGTAATCGGTCGGACCCGTCTTGCCCTTAAAGCGGTTTCCAACGGTGTATTCCGTGAGATTGCCCCGCACGCCGCCCACTTCGCTGACAAAGGAATTGTCGTTCACGTCCCGGATGAAGCAAAAAGTATCCAGCGTATGATCCTTGATCTTTTTGTATGCCGCGTACACGCCATAAAAATTGTCCGCGTGCGCGCTCCGGTCGGTCGTGGTCGGTTCGTTCCGCACGACGCGTCCGCCAAACCCGTCCACCTGCAGCCAATCCTCATGCGTATAAACGAGCTTCACCGCGTCAAAAACCCGCGCGGTGTTCGTCCAATTCAACGGACCCACGAACCGCTCGTCGCCATAAGCGAGCTCCTGCCGGCCGGTCTTGAGCGTCAACGGCGTGAGTCCAAGCGGCTTGTTCCATTCCAAAAAAAGCTGTCTCAGATCAAAATGGTCCACAAAAAGATTGGTCTTGTTGAGCCCGTTCCCGGCGATGCTTTGCGCGGTCTGCGCCTCCGCAAAAAAGCGATACATCGACCCGCCCGCTTCGGGCGTCCACTTCAGATCCGCGTTGAGCCGGTTGCGGAACAGATTCACCGCGTCGTCTTCATAACTCTCATCGTTGAGCGTAAAATTATCTCTGTACTCGAACCGGTAGCGCGATTCCAGGCCAAATTTGAGCGTCGCCGCCTCGTTGAGCGGCATCGGCTTGGCCGCCTGCTCCAGCCACGATCCCCCCGTCTCCGCCGCCCAACCGCCGCGACTCATCAGCACGCATGACAGAAGCACCCCTTTGACGGCCAGACGTTTGAACGCGTTCATGCTTTGCCCTTCGATTTCCTTGTTTTTTTTGATTTGTTCTTCAGGGATTGAGAGAGATCCGACAATGTGCGCGATTGAAGCGCGGTGATCATCTGCCCCCTCAATTTGACCCAGGTGTTATGCAGCGAGCAAGGGTTGAGGTTGTCGCAGGCGGACAATCCCATCAAACACTCCGAATAATTGCCCTTCCCCTCCACGGCCTCGACGACGTCCATGACCGTGGTGCTCCCGGGATCGCGGGCCAGCACATAACCGCCTCCCGGCCCCGAAACCGCTTTTAAAAAACCGTTCTGGACAAGCGCCTGAAAAGTCTTGCGGGCGTACGCCTCCGGGATCCCGGCTTTTCGGCAAATATCCGTTGCGCGGACATTTCCGGTCGTTTTTCCGTCCGAAATCTCCGCCATCGCCCGAATGGCGTACTCACAACCCTTGGAATAAAGACAAAACATGATTCCATGCTCCAGTTTTGGCGTAACTCTTAATTATGGATATTAACATCCACAATAGGCCTTTGACAAATAAATTATTGTCTTGACATTGGTTCATTTTCATTGAAAATAGACCACATGATATACAGAATGCTTTCCGACCGCTTGCTCTCCTCTCACAAAAGCGTGCTGCTGCTGGGTCCCCGCCAAGTCGGAAAATCCACTTTGGCCAAGACGCTTAAACCCGCAAGAATGATCAACCTGATGGATGAGCGCCAGTACGTTACCTACCTCAAGGACCCCGGCCGGCTCGGCCGTGAGATGGGCGCATTGCCGCGCGCCTCACTCATCATGGTCGACGAGATCCAGCGCACGCCGGCGTTGCTCAATACGATCCAGGCGCTCTTGGACGGGGGTTGCAAGCATCGTTTTTTGATCACCGGTTCCAGCGCGCGCAAACTTAAGCGCGGCCACGCCAACCTTCTGCCGGGCCGTGTTCTTGTTGAACATCTCGATCCCCTGTCCTTTTGGGAAATGGGCCGCCAATTTGATCTCGATAAAGTCCTCCGCATCGGCGCTTTGCCGGGTGTTTATCTGGAAGACAACCGAACTGCTGAAGATTTGTTGGAAAGCTACGGCCAAACCTACTTGCGTGAAGAAATCCAATCCGAGGCCCTGACCAAGAATTTGGGCTCCTACGCGCGTTTTCTGGATATCGCGGCGGAGACAAGCGGCCAATGGATCAATTACTCTAAGCTCTCCAGTGACAGCGAAATACCCAAAGAAACACTTCGGCGCTTTTTCACTCTGCTGGAAGATACGCTCATCGTGCACCGAGTGCCCGCCTTCCGTCCCAAGGTGTCTAAGAGACGCGTAAGCCAAAGGGAACGCTTCGTTTTTTTTGATATCGGCGTAAGGAACGCGCTTCTCGGCATTCACCGTGGAACGCTGAGCCCTTCTGAAAGAGGGCATTTGTTTGAACAATGGCTCTTTTTACAATTGGTCGCGTTCGATCACGCGCATCGAAAAGGCTGGAAATTTAGTTCTTTTAGAACGGACACCGGCGCCGAGGTGGATTGGATATTGGACACCGGATCCAAGCTCATCGCCATCGAATGCAAATTGGGGAAAAATGTTTCTGACCACGATCTTAAAGGACTTAACACTTTTTCTCAGTACGCTTCCAAACCGCCGGTGAAATATGTGCTCTACACCGGCGATACGGCTCAAAAGTTTTCAGGATCCGAACTGGTCGTGCCTTACCAGGAATTCCTCCGCAATATCCTCCCGACCCTCTAGCAGACTACTAACGACGGGCTTAAAGTTTGGTGTGATTGAGCCGAAGCGCGTTGGCGATGACCGAGACGGAGCTCAGACTCATGGCGGCGCTGGCGAGGATGGGGCTCAGGAGAATTCCAAAAGCGGGGTACAAGGCTCCGGCCGCGATCGGCACCCCAAGCACGTTATAAACGAATGCGAAAAAAAGATTCTGCCGAATATTGCGAATGACGGCGCGGCTGAGTTTACGCGCTTTTACGATTCCGAGCAGGTCGCCCTTGACGAGC
>JAGVCY010000196.1 GCA_020058965.1 Candidatus Omnitrophota bacterium
GGACGACATCGTTGATCTCTTCAAATTCAGCCGCGGTCAATGCCTTAGGAACGCCGGGGCTTGTGCCGGAATGCGCGACAGTTGATTTTTGTCCGGCTAAAATTGGAATCGCCGCGCCGAGAGATTTTCCGTTGATCTGACGGCCGTTCATGGTCACCTCGCCGCGGTAGACGCTGGCCATCGTTTCGACTCCGGCTGTTTGTACCTTAAAGTATGTTCCGCGGACCGTCGTCACCGCCGTAGGTGTCACGACTTTAAATTTTGTTCCAGGCGAAAGACTGTCCAAAAGCGCGAAGACCCTGCCTCGGCTCATTTCCAAATAAATGGCGCCGTCCTGCGTCATCTGAACCAAACTTTCGCCTTGAATGTGAATGATGTTTTGGCGGTCCGCGTCTAGCGCAACCTGAACCACATTGCTGGCTTTCACATCCAACAAATCACCCGAATAAAGAATATCACCGACTTTAATGGTGTGTTTGACGGATTGCTGTAGACGGGTCGCATAGCCGGAGTGTTTGACGGCAATGACGGTACCAATGGGCTTGCCGCTATCGGCCGCCATGCCCGGAGCGGAGAATCCGAAACTGCCTATTGCGGCCGCTAGCACGGCAACCACATGCAATCTAAAACCCATAAAATTTGATCTAACCATGTTCGACGGCCTCCTTAATTGAGACGCAACCTAGTGCCCATCCGGGCTTATGTTCGAAATATACATGATTTACTAATAACTTTCAAGTGCATCAAAAAGGTTTATTTTATGGACTATTCTTATCAATTGTGGACAAAGCACCCATTATGTGCTATTCTCATTCCAATGAGAGAGAAGGGGGGGCGCCATGCAGAAAAACTCAACACCGTTCGGCCGTTCCGATAAGGATAAGCGGCAATTTCCAAGATTTAAGTCCTATCGCGTTATTCGCGCCATCGGCCCTCACGGCCGCGAAATTCAAAAAGACGACTCCGCGCTCATCAATATGTCGGAAGGCGGCATGTTGTTTTATTCCGTTGAAGAGGTGAAGGCGGACACGCATATCGAAATGCATGTCGAAATACCCGAATTTCATAGCTCCATCCGTATCGCCGCGGTCGTGTCCTGGGTTCAGCGCGCCACCGAACGGCCCGGAGAATATTTTGTGGGAGTACAATTTGAAGAGCTCCCCGCACCGCACCGATCCATGATACAGAAGCTCGTCCCCGCGCCCGGCAGCCCTACGCCCAAGGCGTAGGGGCGGGATAAACCATCCAAGATAGAGCTCAATATTTTGATGCGCTTGTACCGATTAAAAATGTCCGTCCATGAACTTGGTCCGCACGCCGCAGATTTTTTAAAGGCTTACACCACACAGGCGCCTGACGCGCCGCGAGGTGCTTTTATCGATGCTAAAGGAAAAGCGGTCGCCGTGTATGACCAGGTGCGCATGGATGCAGATCGAACGCTTTTGATCATCGCCGATGCGGTGACGGGACGACTCGAGCAGCATTTAAAAAAATATTTATTTTTGAGTGACGCCAGTCTGCGGCGCTTGCCGCTCGAGGTGTACTGGGATTTGCGCGGCGATTTAAGTCCTGCCGAAGGGGAGTTTAAGGCCATAAAATCCGGCGCAAACGGCGCTTTGCTGCTGACTCCGCGGCTCAGCGTGAACGCGGCATCCGTTGTCACGGACGACGAATTCAAAAACTTCAGACTCGACCGCGGGATCGCCCTGCAGGGGATCGATTACGATGACCCGATGCTGCTTAATCTGGCAGATCCGGAGCTCGTGTCTTTTTCCAAGGGCTGCTATTTGGGACAGGAGATCATGGCGCGTGTTCAGCATCGGTCCAAGCCGCCGCTGCGACTTGCGGTTGTTGATGAGTTGAGCTGCCCATCCGAATTGCGGGCGTCCATGACTTCCCGGGCAACAAACCCCGCGACGGGCCGCGCTCGGGGCTTTGTCTTTTTGCCGACAGTGGCGACAACGACCTGATGTTCATTTTATTTGGGCTATGTTAGAATTAGCGAACTTTTACAAGGAGGATGATTTATGGCACATGTGATCGGTAAGAAATGTTTAGGCGAACAATACGCTTCCTGCGTCGCCGTCTGTCCGGTGGATTGCATCCACCCCGGCGATTACAAGGGCGAAAAATTTATGATCATCGATCCGGACACCTGCATCGATTGCGGCTTATGTCTGCCCGAGTGCCCGGTCGACGCGATCCATTCGACCGCCGATGTGGATCCGGAATACACCCAGATCAACAAGGATCTTGCGGCCGAATTCATGAAGCACCCCAAGGTTCCCGGCCGCGGTCCCACTGATCCGCCCTTAAAGCCAGGAAATAAGCTCGTCCGCTAACATCTCGATGAAAAAGCTTTTTCTGCTTTGATCGAGATGCGCATCAAAGCTCGCGCCATCTCGATAGCGTCGCTCTTCTTGGTCGGGGTGTTTGTGACTACGGCATCGGCAGACATGGATTTGGGGCGGGTGGACGAATACAAGCTCAAGAGTTTTTCGGAATACTTCAGCCAGTTCTTTGATGTTCCGAAGCCGGAGTTTGATGACAAGGAATTTGAGTCCAAAATCCGCGAAGAAGCCGCCGACATCAATAAATGGCTGGCGGACCCCGCCAATTGGCCTGCCGATAATAAGATCAAACCCGAAATGTACGCGGACGCGGGATGGATTTTTCTCTATTTTTCCAATGTCGAATTGCCCGGCGCGAAGGAGCACGCGATGACTTATCTGGCCAAAGCGTCCCAGGCGGATCCTAAGAATGTTGTGATCCCGCTGAAGCTCGCGCGCCTCGCGGCTGAAAAAGGCGTGGAGCGCCGCGCAGATGTGATCCGCTTTGCCGAGCAAGCCCTCGCCGCCGACCCCGCTGCCGCTGCCAAAGAGAA